>CAMFKD010000041.1 GCA_945957095.1 uncultured Chlamydiae bacterium | reverse complement strand
GGGTGGGAGTGGGGGCTCGCAACCTGTGCAGGGCCTGTAAGCTCAAGCTGGATACCGATGGATGTTACCATTTCTTCTGTCTTACCGGTGGCGAAATAGTGCAGCATCATGCCGTCATCTATGGCGACTGTCTCGACTTCCGGCGAGTCGAGATAGAGCTCTAAGCAATGAACGGTGTGCCGTTCTTGTTTAAAGTGTGGTTTTAGAGACCTTCCGAGCATTTCGTGGACTGGGTGACTGAGGTAGTAGTGGATGATATGGAGAGGCTCTTGGGCAGTATTAACTAAGGTGTTGAGATCATAGATTTCTTTGACCTCAGCCAAGATAGCATGTTGCTCTCTGGTGACGATGACGCAATCGATATCATCAATGCGTAAACCTTGGCGGTGGAGCGTATGCAGAAAGTTGGTACCAGGATTGATAGCGATGCCTTTACCGCGCCATTTGAGGAAATAGCCTTCGGCCGTCTCTTGTCGACGCTGCTCTAACGCAGAATAAGCAGATGAGTGGTGTGCGGTGGAATGTTGGTCTTGCCAGCCTTCGATGACGTGAAAGAGATAGTCTTGGTGTGGGATCTTGTGGTGGCGCTGGGCGATGTAATCTCTTAGGCGACGCTTTTGCTCTTCTTGGAAACTGGCAATACGACGTTCTAATGCTTGACCCAATTCTGCTGTTTGCAGTTGAGGGATTAAAGGCATGATGTCGCGCTGCGGAGGAGCCTCTTCCTCGTCTTGAAAGAGTTTTGACAACTCATCGAACTCTTCCACGCCTAAGGCAATAGAAGTGGGGGATTCGTGATCAAGGGTATCGTTTGCAGCAGGCGTCTTGTTATCTTGTTCTTCTGAAGTTGCCAATAGGGCGGTGCAGAGGGCGGTAGAGGCCCAGTCGTTTGGTTGCTGAGCCAGGGCTTTTTTGATAAATTCTAATGCTTTAGTCCTATTGCGATCGGCATCAAATAAGTAGGCACACGTACGGTAGCAGAAGAAGTGGAAATGAGGGACGTCTTTGGCCTTCATATAGTGTTTCAAAGCAATTTTATACTGTTTTTGATAGAAGGCTCGCTCTCCTAGCAAAAACCAACGTTGAGCGCTATCTTCCGTTATCTCTTCCAGATGTCGGTCAATCAGGGTGATCAGATCAGTGCGGTCTCGTTCGTTGGCCGCTGCTTGGTGCGTTAGCTGTTGTATTTCAATAAGGTAGTGCTCTAAGGATACCTGATTCAGCATGATAGTCTCTCCGCAGGTTTGTAAAACGGAAGAGTATCAGATTATTTCATTTCATCGATCTTTTTTCGCCGATTGGACATAGACCTAATGAGGTAATTGCAGAAGTCGCTTTTGACGTTGGTTTGGTTTCTCCCAAATCGACATATCCTGTTAGGCATAGGCGATTTGCGAGAAACCAAACCGACGCCAAAAGCGCGGATTCGCCCCAAAATGGGCTTCTGCAATTACTTCATAATGTCCATTACGTCTATTAGGTCTATTACGTCCATGTCCATTGTCCATAGTATGGACTAACGGACAAAGATCCAGTCGCGACGAACCTCTGAGCGTTCCTTGTACGCTTGGCGCACTTGGGTGATATCTCGCTTAGCGCTGAGTTGCTGTTCGAGCTCAGCCATCTGCTTCTGCACCTCTTGCCATGCTTCTGCAGTGAAGTTGTCTTGGTTGGAAAGCAAAGAATGGATTTGGGCAGGAGTGACATCCAGCTCTTGAAACAGAGCAACGGTGTCGTTATCGATCTCGGCAACCCTGTCTAGAAGCTCTTTAAACTTCTTTTCATTAGCCTCAATCTTCTTCTCAAGATTTTCTTTGCCAAAAAGCTCTCGAAGCACCTTATCCTATTCCTCTTTGCTATCTAGAAATTTCGCTTTTATTATAATATAACCATTCATTGTTGTCAATTATATTTTTACACAATCTACCAAGGTGATCCCTATGCTTTATTGGATTCCGATCGGCTCAGCCGTCGCTGGCTGGCTGGCCGTCGCCATCGTGGGAAAGTTGACCTATTGGCCCAAGCACCCCATCTCCATTGGTCCATTGGTGATTCAAGGTGCGATCCCAAAGGAGCGTCGCAACCTCGCCGATGTGGTTGCTAAGCTTGGTTCTAGCAGCGGGCTAGTCGATCAAGTAGAAAAACTCGACATCCGCAACGAAGTCTCCACAATGCTCAATGGGCGCATCGATATCGTTTTAGCCAAATTTGTGCAGCAAACGCCCATTGCTGCGATGGTATTGAATGATGCCATCAAAATTCGCATCAAAGAGCTAGTCATCAGCGAAGTGGCGAATGAACTGCCGGCATTGCAACGCAGCATTGCGACGAAGATGACGAGTCAGTTCTCCCCAGCATCCTTAGACTGGAAGGGCATAGAGGATACTGTTGAGAGGCGTATCAAAGAAGCGATCCGCCCAGCGCGCTGGCTGGGGGCTGCTGTTGGCTTTATCGTCGGGTTGTTGCAGGTCGCTTTGTGGTCTCTGGTCGCATAACAGTGTCAGTTCTTCCCTGACAATACGTGGTCTGCGGGCTCATAATCGAGTTCACTGCGAAGTTCTTTGTTGCTTCTCGCGGGGATATATTCCAAGATATTGCCATCGGAGGAAAGGCCTTTGATAAGGACGGCAATTCTCTTCTTATTCTTGGTAGAGAGTGCTTGACGTGCTGCTGTAAGGAAGTCTGCATAGGTTAGAGCACGCATCGCCTGAACGCGGCGTTCGAGCCATCCGAAGTCGCCGTTGTAATCGACAGCTAGGGTACCTAAGATGTCGCCCATGTCTTTAATATTTTGGGCTGGCTTTTCCAATTTATTTGCAAGAGCTTGCTGGATGTTAGCAAACTCCTTCTCACCTATCTCTGAAGTGCCAAGACTGCGTTGAAATCCTTCTAGGAATAGCTCAAAGCGGGCTAAAATGTCTCGACTATCATAACTATCTGATTCGACGCCAAAAAATAGAAATAGACGACGTTCCATTTCTTGATCCCAATTGCCGACAGCATAGCCTGTTTGTTGTTGTGTCCTCAGCGTATCGAAAAAGGGAGCTCCCATTCCTTGGGCGAGAATGTTTTGTACAGCCTGGTTAGCGGGGGAATAGGGTGCCGTCTCTATGGCTAAGATGACGGCATTGCCGGGTATTTTGATCTTTTGGACAGTATAGAGAGGGGTAGATAAGGTGGAAAGGTCAGCAATCTCTTTCTTCTTATGCTCTTTGATCGGGTAGGGCTGGCCTCCGAGACCTTGCCGTAAGATATCTACCATCTCTTTACCTTCGGCTTCGCTGAGATTTCCATAGAGCATCCCTTTAACATAGTTCTGGGCATATAACCCATCAACATAAGTCAAGAAATCTTGGTAATCGATGCGTGTGATGACGCGTGCCTTTTCGCGATCTGTAGAGTACGCCTTATTGAGGATGGAAGACATCACATCAATGGTCTGTGTCAGAGGCGATTCGACAGCGAAGTTACGATAATCCTGACAGACGATCTCTTTGTATCTAGCAAACTCTGCTGGTGTTGGCTTAAGGTTCTTGAGATGTGTGACCGCATTCCTGAGAAGATCAGTGGCATGCTCGCTAAAGCCGCTGAGTTGGAGAATTAGGCTATACGTTTTAGCAGCTAACTGGAAATCGAGTCCTGCAACCTGAGCGGGATAGAGCGCGCGATTAAGCGATTCTTGCACCGCTTTCACATATAGGTCAGCCATGGCAGCCTTGTAGACATCGCCATCATTTACTTGAGGCGTTAAGATAGCGAACGTACAGCCGATTTGTGGTACCTGGTAATACTCATCTTTAGCGTAATAATAGATGCCGGCGCTATCATCAATGAGGATTTTTGGTTTTGGCATAGCCTGTGGTGAGGCAGGGTCTGCAGGCACTACTTTGGAGGCAGTCAGAAGATAGGCGTTGGGCTGTGGCACATGAAGGTCTGACAGCTGATCTAAATTTTTCCACCTTTCGAGCGTTTCTGGCGCGATGGGTGCTGTGGAATAGGCGGTTCCTGTCCATTTCTCCGTACGATCTAGTTTGCTGTCTCCTTTAGCCAATGGAGCAAGGATAGCCATTTGAACAGTGTCAGGGGTTAATGCGTCTAAAAGATCGACAACAGCCTTATGATCGTACTTCTTTAATAACGAGCTACGCTCAGGAAAAGTATTGAGCTCCTCGTAGGGGAGCATCTGCGCATAGAGATTCACAACATCGTAGGCATCTTGTCGCTCCTGATATTGATATTTGGCGAGGGTGATTCCCTGAACATCGTGGAATAAGTAGGGTGCCTCGCCATGAGCGCGCATTTCTTCAATCGTCTGGAAGACGTGATCGAGAACTTGATCGACTTCCTTCAAGCCTTTTCTGGTCAGTTGAATTTGGATGAAAACGCGATAATTATTGGTGCCATAATTAAGCCCTGCACACATAAGTGCGTCGGCTAAACCCTGCTTCTTTAATACCGCAAGTAAGCTGCCCTCGCCTTCGTCTCCTAGCACATAGCAGACAACATCTCCAGGCTTGCTATCTAGCATTCTAGCGTAACGCCCTGGCAATTCCCAAAATAGCATTAACGTCCTGCTGTCTTTCAGGGATTCTACTCTCGTCACCATAGCCTTGCTAGTTCCTAATGGAACAGTTGGCACCAGTGGCTGACGATTAAGGTTGGGAATTGGAGTAAAGTCTGTAGTGACGAGCTGTTTTAAGGTAGCGATATCCAAAGAAGAATAGACAACAAGGCGCATCAGATTGGCACTATAATGTTCATCATGCCACTTGATCATCTCTTCGCGTTTCACAGCAGCTAATGACACCTTATTGCCAGCTGTAAAGCGTGTGTTAGGGTGTTTGGGATTACCCAAAGCCTGCAAGACAAGACTAAGCCTGCCATCATCATCGCGGGCTATGCGTGCAAACTCTTGGTCGATAGCGTTTACCTCGCGGGCAAGCCCCGACGCCTTAAACAAGGGTTGGTAAAAAAAACGGGCAAAGCGGTCTAACGCAGGTGCAAAAGCGTCGGTGTTCACAGAAAAGAGGTATTGGGTGTAATCGACAGCTGTACTGGCATTTGTAGCACCGCCGTGTTGTGTGATGTAGCGATCGAAGTCAGATTCTTCCGGGTATTTCTCTGTGCCCAAGAATGATGCGTGCTCTACGAAGTGAGCCATGCCAGGGGCATCATCGGGATCTTCCCAACTTCCCACCTTGACAACCATAGCCGCTGCAGATTTCTCTGCTCTAGGGTCGGAGATGAGGTAAGCCTCCAATCCATTAGGAAGACGTATTTTCGCCGTTTTGCGCTCAGAAAACGATGGTGTCAGGATAGGGACTTTAGCATCGTCAGAGATGTCAATAAACGCTTGAGCAGCTCCAATAGTGCTAAAGAGAAAGATGAACAGGCAAGCAGATACAACCGCAACGCATTTGTAAGGCAGATGGAGCGGCATCTTCATAGCAATTTACCCTCCAGCACCGCACTCAGTGTTTGACACACCCTCTTGACCTCCTCTTCTTTCAAACCATTATAGAGCGGAAGTGAGAGTGTTCGCGCATAGAAGTGCTCTGAAGCAGGGAAATAATCAGATAAAATACCGCTGACTTGTTGGAAAGCGGGATGTCTGTAGATGGGGATGTAGTGGACCTGTGAACCAATTCCATTGTCACGAAGTTGTGTCATGACCAAGCTGCGTTCTTTGCGATACTCTTCAAAGTCAATGAGGACCACAGCGAGGTGCGGAGACACACGGCTGTCTTTCAAAGCTGGCAATAACTTAACGTGTGCTACTCCCTCTAAGTATTTGCGATACCACGCGATGACCTGTTGCCGTTCGCGGATTGTGTTGTGAATGCGTGACAATTGCGATAGCCCTAATGCTGCCTGAAAGTCGGTAACATTGTAGTTACCCGTCATTTCAACGACTTCGTAATACCAAGGACCTGGGTTTTCTGAAAGTCTATCAGGCTCCCGTACGATGCCATTGTTGCGATAGAGACGTAGGCGGTAATCTAAATGCGGATCATTAGTTGTCACCAGCCCCCCTTCTCCTGTCGTCAGAAGCTTAGCAGGGTGAAAACTAAAGACGGTCATATGGCTCCACTCACAGCAGCCTACTCTGCGTTCTCCATCATAGGTAGACCCCAAGGCAGCGGCCCCATCTTCGATCAAAATCGTATCCGTATCACGGATGGACGCATCGATGGTCTTCATATTGACTGGGATGCCGGCGTAGTGTACAGGCACAACAATGTTGCGTCCTCGGGAAGGTTTCTGCTCTAAATTATACTGGAGCTGTTCTAAGTTGAGGTTGCCAGTCTCTCCATCAATATCGACAAAGACAGGAACGGCACCAGCGGCTGCACCAGCTACAGCGGTAGCCACAAAGCTATTAGGCGTTGTAATCCAGCGATCTCCACCCTTTGTTTCTGCAGCAAAAGCCGCTGCCCTCAACGCCGTTGAGCCGCTATTAAAGGCGACGGCATAAGAGGCCCCCACATACGAGGCAACTGCGGCCTCAAACTCAGCAACCTGAGGGCCACGCGTGATGATTTCTCCGCGGAACACCGCTTCCATCGCTTGGATATCCTCGGAAGTAATCGCTTGCTTCGCATAGGGAAGAAAAGAAATAGCAGTATGATCCGTCATAAGATGCTCAACGTATCCGTTTGATTTGGTAAACATGGTATGTTACCTGATCGCTAGCAAAGATGGAAGAGGGGAGTGGGGTCTCCCCCTCTCCTTTAAAGGTTAAAGATTAAAAAAATACTTTAATGATCGGCCACCTAGATGGAATCAACTCTGATGGCCTTTTGTTTGGGTATATGGTACAATCAGTGATCTTAACCCCTAGCAACAGTCATTAGAAGGTTAACCATGACCGCTTCACAAACCCGTACTGCCATTAGCCCAACCCGACGAGAAGATTATCCCGAATGGTATCAGCAGGTGCTCAAAGCAGCTGACTTAGCTGAGAACTCTCCCGTGCGCGGCTGCATGATCATTAAACCTTGGGGCTACGGCATCTGGGAGCTGCTACAGAGACAGCTTGACGACCGCATCAAAGCCACTGGACATGTCAACGCTTACTTTCCTCTCTTCATTCCATTGAGCTTTTTGGAAAAGGAAGCCACTCACGTAGAAGGCTTCGCCAAGGAATGCGCTGTCGTGACGCACCATCGCTTAGAAGAGCGTGGGGGCAAGCTTATCCCCACTGGAGAGTTGGAAGAACCTCTCATCGTCCGCCCCACCTCTGAAACGATTATTGGTCACTCCTTTAGTAAATGGGTGGAGTCGTATCGCGATCTTCCGCTCCTCATCAACCAATGGGCAAATGTGGTGCGTTGGGAAATGCGTCCACGCGTCTTCTTGAGGACAACGGAGTTCCTGTGGCAAGAAGGCCATACCGTTCATGCCTCGGAAAAAGAGGCACTAGAAGAAACACACAAAATGCTCGAAGTCTACCGCGACTTCATGGAGAATGTGTTGGCGCTGCCTGTGATTGTCGGAGAAAAGTCAGCTGGAGAGCGCTTCCCCGGCGCTGTGAGCACTTTTACATGCGAGGCGATGATGCAAGATTACAAAGCCCTACAAGCAGGCACGTCTCATTACTTAGGTCAGAACTTTGCTAAAGCATCAGAAATACGCTTCACCGATGAGCAAGGGCAACTGCAATATGGCTACACCACATCTTGGGGTTGTACGACACGCCTCATCGGCGGCATTATCATGACGCATGGTGATGACGACGGGTTGCGCCTGCCTCCACGGGTTGCTCCTCAGCAAGTCGTTATTCTCCCTGTCATCCCCAAACCAGAAAGTGCTCAAGCTGTTCTTGCTTACTGTGAACAGATCAAGAAGCATCTAGAACAGAGCCATGCTTTTGGATTGCCAGTGCGTGTTCATATCGATCAGCGCGATTTGCGGGGCGGAGAGAAGAATTGGGAATGGATCAAAAAAGGTGTTCCAGTCCGCATCGAAGTAGGTCCACGCGATGTCGACAATGGTGCTGCTATGGTGTCTCGTCGCGACAAACTGCACAAAGATAAAGAAAGTGTAGCTGTGGCTGCCATTGGACCTAAGGTGTCACAGGTTCTTGAAGAGATCCAACAGACGCTCTACCGCGAAGCATCTGCCTATCGTAATGCGCATATTCGTGAGGACATTGAGACATTGGAAGAGCTACGCGCTTTCTTTGGAGGTTCTTCCGAAGGTCAAGAGGCGGAAGGCGGTTTCGTGTTGGCTAAATGGTGCGGAGAACCGGGTTCTGAAAGCCTGCTCGATGACTTAAAGGTGACCATCCGTTGCTTGCCGCTTAAGCAACGTAACACCACCGGCCGCTGTATCTTCACAGGTAAGCCAGCCACAACGGATGTGATTCTCGCCAAGTCCTACTAATGCAGTGTGTTTGTAACTTCTCAAAAAGTCCTGGCGGCCTAACCTGCTGTGCTGGCCATTCTGAGTGTTTCGTTCCTCAGAAATAGCTGACGCTATTCCTTCGTCACGAAACGCCCAGACTGTCTCAGCTCGCTAGGTCATCACGTGCCAGGACTTTTTGAGAAGCTATATGTGTCTCTCTCCATCGCGAGGAAATGACGATTTTCTTCGCCTCGGACAATATCATTCATGCGCCAAGCTTTCAGCAGCTTCGCTCTTTCCTTTGGCAGGGTATGGCTGGTGAAGGTAAGACCCAGCTGAAGGGTAGCCGTTAATTTGTCTTCATGCCAATTCAACTGCCATCGAACATCGAGGGTTGCAACAGGGACTTCCTCACCACCGATCATATGATGGAGCACCATGGCTTTGCGAACAACCGCTGTAAAGGCTTCTGGGCTATGTATTTTAATAGCGGGCGAACTCTGTTCTTTTGCATGAGCAAGGCGATAGGTAGGCTCTTGCTGGAGTCCTAACAGTGACTGAACAATAGTGGCGGCCGGTGCAAAGCTGTTAACTGAGATGGTCTGTAACACTTGGGAGAGATAGGGTTCTTCTGCATTTCGACGTGTCTGCTGGGCCATGCCTTTGATCTCTTGCCATGTCACAAGGTTAGCTTTTCTCAGAACATCTAGATCGTCTCTCTCTCTTTGTGTCGCGGGGATAGGGTATACTTGTTTTCCTAGCTCTTGAGCAATATAATCGCTGTTTTGCTCAACAAACGCCTCCATGATAGCAGATGGGGAGGGATTGCGGGCGAACTGCGTCAGTGCTTCCAGCTGTTCTTGGTTTCCAATAGCTTCTAAAGCAAGCCTGCCTGCTGTCCGTGATCTAATTCCGATTGCCATATAGGCAATGAGGAACTGAGACAAAGAATCACAGCTTGCTAGATGACTAAGCTCTTTTTTCACCTGTTGTAGCCATGTGTCGTATCTCTTATGTTCTTTTGGTAGCGTATCCAACAGATACTTCAAGCGGCTGTTAATAGGAGCTAATAGTGCGCGTTCCAATTGTATTTTCCAATCACAAGCTTCCTCCAGCACGGCACTGGTCTTGGGATAGTTGCCTTTGAGCCACTGCTGGTACAGATTGTTCACGAGATCAAGAGGCTGTGGCCCCTGAGAACGTAGCTGGTCCAGAACTTTATGTATGAGCTCATTTTTAGGTTTCGCTAGGGGCGAAGGTTTGGAAGTGGTTGCAGTCCATTCTAAAGAGGCAGGAGCGAATCTCTTCAAATCAGACATGGCTTTCATAGTATCGCTTAGCCGCTTCATCCCTCGCCGACCGCTGATGTGGCTTGATGAAATATGGTGATAGTTGGGAGGGGGAGTGGCGATTTTTTCTGCATGATCTAGGTTTTCAGAGTTCGAATCACTCGGGCTTGAAGGGGTGTCAGGATGTGGTAGCCCATCATTCACTAATAGCTTGTAGACTAAGTGTTCCAGTTTAGTACGGGGCGAATTAGGTGGTATCCCCGAATTTTCGCGTTTTAATAGGGTAGTGACCATAGCTTCTAACTCCTTATCATGATGATCGGTAGGTGCCTCGGCTGCGGTATGAGCCTGTTCCGCTAGATGAGCCTCATCTGCTAGCCCTGAGGGGTTAATAGGGGTGTTCATAGCATCTCCGCTGGTTAAGCTATATGAAAACTACGATATATGTAGGTTACCATTTGTATGTGTCTGAACCTTTCAGCCAATTCTCGAGAATCGTGCGCTTGTCTTCTTGAAGAGCATGTTCAGTGAATGCGAGGGTAAAGCGACAATCACCGGATAGCTGCCTAGTCTTTTCATCCCATGTTTGGCGCCATGTGCATCTAATATCGGCAATAGCTATTTTGTCTGCGCCCACCATCCGATGCAGTGTGATCGGTTTGTTAATCACACCAGTAAAGCGGCGGGATTGAGAATCCACGATGATCTCTGGATGGCAATTCTCTTTGGGGTACCAAATTCTATAGGGACCATCTTGGCGAATGGCAAGGCAATTGGCCACGATGTTACGAGCTGGTGTGAAGGCACTGACAGAGATGGCTCTTAGAGCATTCGAACAAAATGTTTCTTCAGCTTGATGCGTTTTTTCTGCTAGTAGGTTGAGATCCCAGTGCCTATTAGATTGGAAGCCACTATTTCTCAGATATTCTAGCACATCTTTAATGACACTTTGTTCCCCTCGTTCGTCAAGGCCTTTCTCATATCGATTTTCAAGAGTCGTTCTTTTAGCAATGGCTCCATCGCGAAGAGTTGTATAAGTGATAGAATTGAACTGACAGGCACCTCCAGCTACTAATGAGCGTCGTGCCCCGAGAGCTAAATCAACGTTCCACTGTTGTCGCGCTTCTTCTCTTTCCGTGAACGAGATTGGCCAGGAGTAGCTTTCAGCGTTTAGGTGAGCAAGCAACGTCTCGAGAGATTGTGTGTTAATAAGGTCGTTAAGCTGTGCATCACGTTGTTCTTTAGCTTTTTGTAACGCCCCCAAGGTCTTAAGTCCACCTATCCCAGCTAAGGCGATTTGAACGATCGATTCAGAGATATGGTTCTTTCCAGGTATCTTTCCAATCGATTCATAGGTCGCTAAGAGTAGCGTGAGGCTGCATGAACTGTAATGTAGGGCCTCGAGCCTTCTCTGAAGCAGATCCCTCCACTCACGGCGTTTACCTGTAGAAGGACATTCCAATGAACGCACCTGTTCGACTAAGAATGTCAGGCGGCCCTGGAGTTTCAGCAATAACTGGCTGATACTATGATCATAGCTTTCAGGTGGGGCACTGCTGCTTGAGGAGCTTGATGTTGGGGTATGGCGGGCATGGTTAGAATAGGCAGCGATATCAGCTTTCGATATCTTGGGTAGCTTAGACTGCATAATCTGTTGCTTTAATTGCGAGATCACCCATTTCTTATAGCCATCAATTTCCTTCGGCATGCTTCGCGAACCTGTAAAAGAAGAAGCTAAGCGTTCTAGGAATATACGGGGGGATAGCGGGGAAGACGACGTCGGTTCTGAAGAACAAGATAAAGCAGCCGGCGCACTGCTGCTAACATGAGGATCATGCTCTGGATGTTGCACCACTGGCTTACTGTTATGTGATCTTGAACGTCGTCCCCGCCCAACAGAGATCGGTCGCGATGATGCCCTTCCTCTTCCTCCGGAATTAGATGTAGGTGTCTCTGCCTTAGGTATGTCGCTAAGGGGTAGGTAGGGGGTCGGTGATGGTGGTTCCATCACCGTAGAGTGAACATGCGTCATTGATTTGTTGCGGTGTAACGAACGCTCACTAGGTGTGATAAAATGATGGGGATCACTTCCCGATGAGGTACCAGGCGGTGTTTTTGCTTTGGGTGTTGGAAGAGTAGCACTGCGGTACACCTGGGTGAGATCCAAAACCGGAAAACGAGGCGAACGACGTGACCCCGAAGAGGAGCTGCCTGCATTGTTGCTACCGCCACCTAACGCTTCAAATTGTTGAACGATTGTGCTGACAGTCGATCTTCCAATGGCACGCGATGGGGGAGAAGAATGCGAATGCGGAGAGTGTTGGGAGCCTATTATTGTAGGGGGTTCAGCCATACAACCTCTTATTCATTCTGGATCTCTCAGAGAGAAGGGAGAAAAACGCGATATCTCTTCTTTCGCACTATAGGGGATGAAGAGCCTATTACGTCAATAGATGTGAAAACTTATTTAGAAATTGCCTTTTGCAGACTGTCTCTTGCGTCTATGACAGAGCAGCGATTCTTGGGATCTTCTATCAACATGCTGTGAATAATGGCTTTGATAGAATCGGGCACTTTCTTATTTTTTGCCAAAGGGGTGAGCCCTTCACTGGAAGTTTTCCGCATACCAGGGGGAATACCTATTAAAGGATCACTGCGATCGAAGTTGTAGTTGCAGAACGCTTCGATAATCACAATAGCGAGTTGCCAAGCGTCAACCTTGACGAGATCCCCTTGGGTTTTGCCTTTGTTTTTAAAGATTTCTGGCGGTTGGTACCATTGCTGACGACCTGTTGTATGTGTGGTATCATCTGTACGGTCTATATTTCTGGCTGAGCCGACATCGATAAGCCGAATCTGAAGGGTAGGTTGTGTTGCACCAGGGGCAATGACTTTTGTTAACATGATATTTGAAGTGCTAAGATCGGTATGTGTTAACCCTTTTTCGTGCATGCTGGCAATAGCCTCAAAGAGTTGGCACATCAGCGTCCATTTGTCGTCACCCATCTTTTTGATGAACTTATAGTGTAACGGCCCCACATTGGCATATTCTTCGATCAAATTAGTTTTATAGTATTTATATTTAAGGGAATAGTGAGAAGATATGTGGATGGGGCGGATGACGTAGGGAACTTCTACAAGCCGTTGGAGCTGTTGGAACTCATGTTCGGCTTTAGCTTGGGTTGTTTCTTGTGAGTCTTGGGATGTCCCGAATTTTTTTACTGCGACAACCCGATGCGTAATTCCAGCAAAAAGTTCTTCATTCCTTTGCGCGCGTACCTCGATTGCTCGCCGAACTCGGCCAGAGCTTCCTTTTCCTAGTTTGTTCTTGCTGGAGGAAGGAAGATAGATCCAGCTTACCGTCTTGGAATCATCGATTTCTACAGTAGCCTCTAACTCTTGATTAGACTTTTTAGAAAGGTAACCTTGCTGGGATCTTGTCTGCAATAGCCCCAAGACTGCAAGCGCTTGGCGGCAGGCAGCCTTCTCCGACAGACATCCAATCGCATAGAGGTCGACTGCGAGAGCGGAAAGCTGATCTGAATGCGCCTTCCAGGTTGTTAGCTGATCAGAGGTTAGGATCTTTGAAGCGGTAGATTGGATCTTGCGATGAGCAGTGTCTAAACTCTTTTTTCTCACATGTTCTAGATAAGGATGGCATAGAAAGGGATTTAGGGGTTGTATCGAACTTGAAGAGCTTTCTGCAGCCATATAAACCTGTAATGCTATAAAAACAAATATAATGACCATTTGTTTTATTTATGTCAATAACATTACATATATTCGATTCGCCGAACGGAACAAGGCTTTGGATGTAGCTTCTCAAAAAGTCCTGGCGCGCTGACCTGCTGCACTGGCC
>CAMFKD010000040.1 GCA_945957095.1 uncultured Chlamydiae bacterium | reverse complement strand
TGGGAATACAACGAACAAGTTCCTTATCTCCACAGCTTCTTTGGACTGGTCCGCATCTATATGAATGAAATGGCGGCGCAACGCGTTGCTGTCGCTGGTCTAACGGGGTGGGATATAGAAAGTACCACAGTACCATCCCCGGTAATCGAAGCGACGACAACGTTCAGCTCCAGTAGCAGCGAGCTGCCCCCTGTTTCGAGCTCAATGCCAACATCATCGCCAACGCATCCGGTCGAAGATGTTGTGACTGTTGATCCAACCAGTGTTCAACCGGATGCCTCGCTCGATGTCATGCAACTGCAAAGATGCTTTGAGATGGTTTCTGGGATAACATTGGGCAACGAGACAGTTTCGGAGACGAAAGAAGCTTCTTCGACTCCCTCAAAGACGACGAATAGAATGGCCTCGTTCACCTTTTCGGGCAGGCGAGGAGTCTCAAATAGAAGGACTTCCCGTACACGTTCACGAGGTAGCCAATTCGCGCATGCGGGTACGAATTGGCTACTTCATGAACGTGTATTTCAGTGTTTCGGTGTATAACCCCCTCACATTCCTCATATCCCCTTCACTGGTCTCTGTGGCTCAGTGGTGAACGCGTATCATTCTGGAGCAAATCTGCATTTAAAATTGATTATTTAATAATATTTATTTTAATTAATCCATTTATGCTATAATTACAGAAGTAAAGATAAATACCATCATTACCATGAATGAAGAAAACGATATTGCAACTAAAAATTCACGAGACACCGAAATAAACAAAGGTCGCCGACTTCACCTCAAGGGAGGATGTATATATGAAATTCAGTCACCTAGCTTCAACCGCAGCTCTCGTTCTTTGTACAAGCTATCTAGCAGCTGCGACTCCAGCTGTTAACTTTACCGCAGCCGATGTCAACCCCGCCTTCAATGTCACATTTAGTAATAATGCTGGGGGATTTGACTTAGGTTATAAATTCACGGTTAATTCCGCTATCCAAGTAACACAGCTGGGTTACTACGATGACTTTGGTGATGGGATGATTAATTCACACCCAGTCGGGCTATATTCCGCTACAGGAACTCTCCTGGCAACAGCAACTGTCACCTCAGCTAACCCGCTAACTGGTGTGTTTCGCTATACCCCAATCGCGCCTCTGGTTCTAACACCTGGCGACTATGTACTATCGTCAGTAGCAGGCTATGATCCAGGCAATCCTGTAGATAAGTACACCCATGACCCCGCTAATATTACCTTCGATCCAAGCATTACCTTTGTCGGCAACCGAGTATTAGGAGGACAGGCAAATAATCTGGTCTTTCTCACTGATGCTGACACTGAAACAAGCATCGACCCTCCGCTGTACTACGGATGGTTCGGGCCCAACATGATGATCGAAGGCGTCAAGGTGCCAGAACCCTCCACTTACCTATTGCTCCTAGGAATGGGACTGTTGGCAATGGCTCGAAACTGGTATCAGCGCAAAGCTAATGTCCCTCAACAATAGCTCTCGGCTTTAAAGTGCGCAAGCTCGCTTGCGCACTGTCAGCCGTTCCCAACTTTCAGTTTATTTGAGTACACTCCGGATTTGCTAAGCATTTTCGAAGTAGACCAATGTTTTCGCGCCTTCAGCAACTAAGCCATAACCAGAGCTTCTTTCTATTTGGCCCTCGGGGCAGTGGAAAAAGCACGTTATTAAAAGAAAAATTTGATCCAGCTTGTTGTTTGTGGAAAGAGTACTTCTCCATTCTGGAGGATACGTTGATTGGCTTCTTTTTAGAGCCCTTTCATCATTCCTTTCGTAAGCGCTTGGCAGGAAGACCAAAGTTCTATTTCTTTGATCCTGGAGTTGTCCGAGCTCTTTCTCGGCGCTTATCCGCACAACTCAAACCCAAAACAGCAGCCTATAGCGAGGCCTTCGAACACTATATCTTATTAGAATTTGTGCGATTGGCAAGCTACTTTAAACCCGACTATCGCTTTTCCTATATCCGTACAGCGAGTAATGTTGAGATAGACTTAGTCGTTGATAGACCGGGGGAACCATTGTTGTGCGTAGAGGTCAAGAGTTCTGACGAGGTCCAAGAAGCCGATATCAGTTCTTTTAGCCGCTTGACAAAGGATATTGAGGGGTGTGAGGCCATTGTCCTTAGCCAAGATCCTTTGACAAAAAAATTCAACCATGTCACGTGCTATCCTTGGAAACAAGGGCTCGCATACTGCTTTCCTGAAGTTCATTAGTCTGCTGCTACAAACAGTGAGTCTTGACCAGAAAAAGCTCTGGGGCAAATATAGTAGAAAAGGTCGACAAACAGAGGCGCACTTGGAATATCTTCCCGATATCGATGCTTTAACGGTATGGCTGGTGGAGTATGGAAGTGTTGCCCTGTTCATTCTCCTCGCCCTAGGAATTGTGGCGCTACCGGTACCTGAAGAAACCTTGATGGTAATTTCTGGGGTATTGATGGCATCTAATGTCCTTCATATTCCCTCCACAATCGTCGCAGCCTTTTTAGGCAGTGTCACAGGGATCACCATGAGCTACCTACTGGGCAAAACAGCAGGTACCTACTTACTCCATCGATGGGGAAGTTGGTTTGGTATTACAGAAAAACGCATGGAACAAGCGCACTACTGGTTTGAGCGTTTTGGTAAGTGGACCTTAGTAGTGGGTTATTTTATTCCTGGAGTCCGCCATCTCACTGGCTTTTGTGCAGGTATGACTGAGTTAGAATACCGCACGTTTGCCATCTATGCCTACCTAGGTGCGCTCCTGTGGGTTACCACTTTTCTCTCTATCGGTTATTTCTTCTGCGACCATTGCCTGCACTTCTTCGCGACACTAGAACTAACGGCTGACGATGTCATTCATATCGCTCTTGCTGCCATCATCATCTTAAGTCTCTATCTACTGTTCCGCTGGAACGGAGCAAAAAAACGTAACGGTTAAACGCGGCCATAATTTTTTCTCAGCCTCTTAGCGCGTACGTATTCACCACTGAGCCACAGACTCTCTATGTTCTAACTCCTTCTCATAGATCTCGCTGATCTCTGTGGTGAACAAATACCTTAGCGCTTGGGTATAAATAAGTTTTTTGATACCTATAAAAGACGTATCAGTGATCGTGTCAATCTAACGCTACAATCGCTAACATGTTTAATTTCTGTTGTTTAAATTGACACTATTGAACTCGCTTAGATAGAGAGCGGTAACCTATGCATATTCTGCTCTGTACGATCAATAATCAACGTTATGGCTTTGACCTCCAGAATGTTGAACGAAGCATTCTGGCAGTAGAGTGTACATCACTTCCTCAAGCGCCAACGCATGTTTTGGGTGTCATCAACTTTCATGGGCAGGTGATCCCTGTTGTCAACATGCATTCTTTATTGGGACTCCCCTCTCGCGACCTAGGCGTCGATGACCACTTTGTGATCTGTCGGCAAGGAGAGCAGGTTGCTGCTCTATGGGTAGACCATGTACAGCAAGTACGTAGTTATGAAGAATCACAACTGATCCCAGCTAAAGGGATCGTTGCTAACATGGACCTCATTCGCTGGGCATTTAAAGAGGGCGATACCATCACACTGATCTTTGATTTAGAAAAAATCATTTCTAGCCTGGTTGTGGGGACTCGATCATGCTAGCAGCAAAAGAAGCAGTTCCACTAAAACTGATCGAAGAGTTTTCAGCACTGCTCGAAAAAAAAACAGGCCTCTACTTTCCTCGTGATCGCTATCGAGAACTAGAAAGTAAGCTGCTACCTTTGACGAGTTCAGCAGGCTTCCAAAATGCTGCTCAAGGTATAAGCTGGCTCCTAGAATGCTTGCAGCACAATGAACAGACATCTGAATTAGCCTATCATCTCACCATCGGAGAAACCTACTTTTTTCGCGATGCAAAACTATTCTCTATTTTAGAGCATGAAATTCTCCCACAACTCATCGCTAGTCATGCACATGACAAAACTCTGCGTATCTGGTCAGCTGGCTGTTGCACAGGGGAAGAGCCGTATTCCATTGCTATCCTCCTCGACCGTCTTCTTCCCAATAGAGAAACATGGAACATTCATCTGTTCGGCACGGACCTCAATCCCAAGTTTCTGCGCAAAGCAGTAGAAGGGCGATTTACTAGATGGTCTTTTAGAACAACACCTGAAAATATCGTAGATCAGTACTTTGTTGCGATTGACCGACACACTCATCAGATCATTCCTGAAATCCGTCGGATGGTTACCTTTAGTACTCATAACCTGGTGACAGAAGGCAGTGTGGAAGATAACAGCAGAATGAGCCATCAAGATCTTATCCTCTGCAACAACGTCCTCATCTACTTTTCGCGCAACCAAATCGAAAGAACAATAAACAGTTTTGCAGCCGCTCTAAGCAACAAAGGCTGGTTAGTGGTAACACCTATAGAAGCACCATTCGTACAGCATCCACAATTGGTTCATCGCCAACTAAACAGCTATCTTCTATTTCAAAAAGAGACTTCTCATCACTACGTTGAGCCTTTTTGTACAACGAATAAGAAGACATCTTTCACTACACCAACATCATTACCTCCACCATCCAATGGACATGATGAGATGTTATTACGCGTCGTCTTGCCTGCGTTTCTTAAAACGGCTACCCCTGTGTTAGAATACCGATTCTCAGCTACAACAAGCCACAAGCCACTACCAGTCGAACAGCCTACCCGGACCGAAAACACTCTCGAGCATGCCAAAGCTCTCTGCCAACGTAAACGATATGACGACGCCACTACTGCCTTATTAGATGCCCTAGAGCCTCATCAGAATGATCTAAAACGTATAAAAGAATCCCAACAGCTTGTCCATTTACTCATCCGATTGCTCGCCAATCAAGATAAGCTTAGCCAAGCCCTAACATGGTGTGACAAAGCTTTAGCGGCAGACAAATTAGATCCCATTCTCTACTACCTTCGCGCTGAAATCGAATCGGCGCAAGGGAAGACATCTGCAGCGATAACATCCCTTAAGCATTCTATCTTTCTTCAGGACGACTTTATTGCAGCCCACTACCTGCTAGGCCTCTTATCCCAACAGCAGCAGCAACATGCGATAGCCGCAAAGCAGTTTACATTAGTGCTAGAATTACTAAAAAGACACCAAGATGATGATGTGTTGCCAGGAACGGAAGAGCTAACAGCAAAACAAATACGGGCCTCGTTCACCTTTTCGGACAGAATTTCGGCCAGGCGAGGGGTCTCAGATACCGCAGCCGACGACGAGGGAATAGCTTCAGCTATTGCCGAAGAGACGGCTGCGGTAGATGAAACTACCGCAGCCGGCCGAAAACTGACCGAAAAGGTGAACAAGGCCCAAATACGCGATCATCTGTGCGATGAACCAAAGGAGCAGCGATGACTGCAGAAGGTATATCCAAGATGAAACGGCGAGCGGAAATTCTCGCCCGTCCTATAGAAAATAGTCAGGTCAACAACATCTCCATAGAATTGCTGGTCTTTAAGCTAGCAGAAGAAAGATATGGCATCGAAATCAAGCACATCAGAGAGGTGTATCCGCTGAAAGACTACACACCTCTCCCCTGCACCCCTTCTTTTATCTTCGGACTCATCAACATACGCCGCAAAATCATCGCCATCCTTGATCTGAAATCCTTCTTTAATCTTTCCATGGAAACAAAAGGCGAGAAAAAAATCGTGATCTTGGAAAACAACACCAAGTCCTTTGCACTCGTCACTGATGGCATCGTTGGCATTGAAAGACCAGCGACGCAATCCCTACAACCCGCCTTGCCTACGTTGACAGGAGTGAAGCAAGAGTTTCTACAAGGGATCACCAATGATGGCATTGTCGTGTTAGATGGTCACAAGCTGCTGACCAGCAAGCAATTAGTAGTCGATGAGATAATGGAGCTAAGCTAGCATGGGCAGCAAAGAAGACGACTTCCAAACCAAGCTCCTCGCAACTTATCAGGTAGAAGCGAACGAACATCTACAAGCCATCAGTGCTGGGGTCATCGCTCTAGAACATGAAATCAGTGCTGAACAAGCCCGTGAAGTGATTGAAACTATCTTCCGTGAGGCACACAGCCTTAAGGGAGCCGCTCGCTCCGTCAACCAAACCAAGACACAACAGATATGCCAAGGATTAGAGGATGTCTTATCCGCTTTAAAAGGAGGCTCCCTTGCACCTAGCTCTCATCTCTTTGATACACTGCATGCCACTCTGGACCTCATTGAGATAGCCTTGTCTCAAGACCCCACTCATGACGCAATTCATAGGGTTCTCGCCAACTTAGCTGCCTGCCTAAAATCAAACACCCCACAGCAAATAGATGACAGCAAAAAAGCATCGCAACAAGAGAATAAAGAACAAGAAGAACCGACACCAGCTCTTGCTCCCAAAATACCTCTTGAAGCAGCCCTACCAAAAGTTGACAAATTAATTCAAGACCAAACCATTAGAACATCACTATCCAAACTGGACCGACTGTTTCAGGAAGCGGAAGAGATGCTCATGGTTAAGTTGATTTCTCATCAAACCAGCATCGAGCTTAAACAGCTGTTAGCGAAATATAACACCAGACAAAAAGAGTTTGAGAAGTTACTCACAATGGCCACACTTCTCAAAAATTTTCCAAATGCCTCTCAACGCTCTCCTCAAGAACATAAACTCATCCAAAACATCCTTAACATCCTTACAGCACAACAAGACAGCATAGCATCATTCAGCGAATCTCTAAGCCACCTCACCAAAACCTCGCAACAAAATTCGCACTTTATCAATGCCCTTATCGACAGCCTATTAGAAGACGCTAAAAAGGTTTTGATGCAACCGATCAGCACACTGTTCGACGGCCTACCGCGAATGACGCGCGATATTGCCAAAGAGCTGGGTAAAGAGGTGCAGATCGAGAGTTGTGGAGGAGACATTGAAGTCGATAAAAGAATCCTAGAAGAGATTAAAGATCCCCTCATTCATATTGTTCGTAACGCCATTGACCACGGGATAGAAAGTCCCGACGAACGTATTAGCAAAGGGAAGTCAGCATGTGGCACCATACGCATCGTAGCTGTCGAAACAGGCGGTGGCAACGTCGACATCAGCATTAGCGACGATGGAAAAGGGTTTGACATTGCGAAAATAAGAGCTGCTGCACAGTCGCAACGCATCCTGCCAGATGAAGAACTCGCGTCTTTAAACGACCAAGAGGCCATTAAACTCGCTTTCCACTCTGGTATCTCTACTAGCGCGAAAATCACCGAATTATCGGGCAGAGGTCTAGGTCTCGGCATCGTGTCAGAAAAGACAGAAAAGCTAAGTGGCCAAGTCCTAGTCGAGTCAACGCCAGACCAAGGCACTACCTTCCACCTAATTTTACCTTTGACGTTAGCCACCTATAGAGGCATCCTTCTAACTGCAGAAGGTAGAGATTTCATCCTTCCTACCCATCACGTCCTCCGCGTTATCCGCATCAAACAAGATGATATTAAGAAAGTCGAAAACATGGAATCCATTACCGTCAATGGACATCTCACCTCCTTTGTGCGACTTTCCGACATCCTCAATCTTAGCGCGCAGGAAACCCAACCAGAAAATCAACGGAAGACATTTCTTGCGGTGCTTGTACGCTCCGAAGAAAAAGTGATTGCCTTCGGTGCCGACGCTATCCACCGAGAATGTGAAGTGCTAGTAAAGAGCCTTGGTAAACAATGCATTCGCGTAAAGAACGTATTGGCAGCCACAATCTTGGAATCAGGCATGGTCGTCCCTATCCTCAACCCTGTAGACCTAGTCCGCTCAGCAGTGGCCGGAAAGGTCACCTCCCCTAAACGTGTCCAAAGCAACCAAAATGACAAGAAGAATATTCTGATTACCGAAGATTCCATCACAACTCGACTCATGCTAGCCAAAATTCTAGAAACAGCCGGCTATAACGACAAAACAGCAACTGACGGACAGGAAGCAAAAGAACTCATGCGAACAGAAGCCATCGATTTGCTATTGACCGATGTAGAAATGCCACACATGAACGGCTTCGAGCTAACGGAAAAAGTGCGTGAGACTCCCTCACTCGCTCATCTTCCTATCATTATCTGTACGAGCCGAGGTTCACAAGAAGACCGCGAGCGCGGCATTGACCTAGGAGCTGATGCCTATTTAGACAAGAGCTCTTTTAGTCAGTCAACGCTGCTAAACACTGCTAAACGGTTACTATAATTGCGCAATCTCTTGGAGGAATATGTTTGAGAATCTAAAAGTGCGAACCCGCCTAAACCTACTACTGGTGATAGCTTTGCTTGCATTGCTAGGGGTAGGAGCTTTAGCAATACTCACGGAACGCAGTACACGAGGAGAAATCGATCGTGTTTATATCGGGGGAGTCGATAAAGTCGACCAGCTAGTAAAGATCCCCACTACCGTAACAACCATGATCACCATCCCTCTTCGTAAGCTACGCACTGGAGTATTCGCCTGGGATGAGACACAGAAAGCCATTGCAACTGCCACGACAAATTTAATGAATGCGTGGACTGCCTATACTTCCTCTGATTCCTACGTAAACAATGCCCTGTTGCCTGAGCAACAAGGAATCATCGCCAAGCAGCAAGAAGTGATGACCTCGTTACAAGAGCAGTTGAAAAAACTCCAAGAAGCATTAACCAATCGCAACAAACAACAGGTTGACAACCTGATAGAAAAGATCGATCCTTTGATAGATGACCTTTCCATTAATGCAGAGCAGCTCATCGTTCTGCACGATAAAGATACCTTTAAAGACTATCAAGAGGCTCTTAGTAACTCCATTTATTACGAAAGAATGACCCTACTATCGGTGATTTTAGCATTCGCTATCTTAATCCCACTCACGATCATTTTAACTAGAGGCATTCTGAAACCGTTAGAACATGCCGTCGATTGTATCGCTGCTTGCCAAGATATCGTTGCGTCTCTCACACACTTGTCTACAGGGGCTAATGAAACAGCATCTGCCGTCACAGAGACAACGACAACTATAGAAGAGCTGAAGCAAACGGCAAATGTGTCCGTCGACAAAGCCAAAGATGTCCTTGCCAATGCACAAGAAACACTCAACTCTGTCAACAGCAGTGAAGCATCCGTAACAACAACCATCGCCGATATCAATCAGATACGCGAAAGAATGCAGATCATCTCTGACAGCATCTTAAAACTCAGTGAAAAATCATTAGCGATAGCCGAAATCATGGATAGCGTAAGCGACATTGCCGAACAATCCAACCTTCTCGCTGTCAATGCCGCCATCGAGTCAGCCAAAGCTGGTGAAGTGGGTCGCAGCTTTGGCGTTGTTGCTCAGGAAATTAGAACCTTGGCCGAACAATCAAAAGGAGCTACGGTGCAGGTAAAAGGTCTATTGGCAGACATCCAGTCTGCCACCAGTGCCGCTGTCCTAGCAACCGAGCAAGGCACCAAAGCAGTATCTAAAGGTGTTGAACAATCGACACAGACAAACCAAACTATCAAAGACCTGGTTGGCAAGATATCGAAGGTCACACAAGCAGCCAATCAGATTGTCCTCTCAAACCAACAGCAACTGATCGGTACAGAACAGATTACCATCGCAATGACACAGATCAATGAGGCAACGGGTCAACATGTTACCCATCTATCTCAAATAGAAAGCGCAGTCGCGACTCTAACACAAGCAGGCAGTGCATTATTGACTCTAACTGATACGCGACAGAGTCCGCCTCCTCCAGTAAAAGCAAACTTCTCCTCATCCAAAAGAACACAAGCCAGTGTTCATAACGCAATGTAACATTGAGGCAATACATGGGGCAATCTTCACAACTTTCTCATGACACCTTGAATAGGCACCCATTTGAAGCTGTAGCCATTGGAGCCTCTTTAGGAGGTCCCATGGCTCTTGCAACAATATTGCAAGACATTCCTGCTTCATTTCCTATCCCCATTTTTGTTGTTCAACACATTACTCCTAGCTTTGCGCATGGACTTGCCAAATGGCTTCAAGATTACACTTCACTACATGTGACGATGGGAGAACACGGCCAGATCGCGGAACCCGGCAATTGCTACATAGCACCACCTCACTGCCATATGGAAGTAAAGGCAGGACATGTCATTACTCTCACACATTCACCTACCGACTTGCTCCAGCCTTCCGTAGCACACCTATTTAAATCCATGGCAACTACCTATGGCCCTAAGGCAATCGGCGTGATTCTGACCGGTATGGGGCACGATGGCGTGGAAGAACTACTCCTAATGAAGAATAAAGGAGCTCACACAATAGCCCAAAGCAAAGAGGGATGCGTCATGTATGGAATGCCGCAAGAAGCCCTTGCAACAGGTGCCGCTAAACAAGCGGTGCCTTTGAAAGCTATAGCACAAACGTTAATTGGTCTCGTGGAAACTACTCAGGCCATATCCAGCCCTAAAACAGATGGAGGCAGACTATGACACAAGCAACACTCAGCATTTTAGATATTCTCATCGTCGAAGACAGCCGTACCCAAGCGATGCTACTAAAAGAAGCACTAGAACATCACCAACTCCATGTCAGCACCGCAGAAGATGGCGTGGATGCCATAGAACAAATCCGCAAACAACGACCACAAGTAATCATATCCGACATCGAAATGCCACGCATGAATGGCTTTGAACTATGTAAACAACTGCGAAGCGACCCTAATTTTACCGATCTACCCGTCATCTTACTTACCGGCCTAACCGACCCGATGGATGTCATCAAAGGAATCGCATGTGGAGCCGACAGCTTTTTGACTAAACCCTGTGAAATTAACTTCTTGTTGAGCACCGTACGCGATGTCGTCCACAACAAGCAAACGCAAAAGCAATGTTCCCAGGGACAGAGCATGGCTTTCTTCTTCAATGGCAAAAACCATACGCTGCAGATCGATCAGGTACAGATTACCAACCTATTGCTCTCAACCTATCTTAACGCCATGCAGAAAAACCAAGAATTAGAACAGTCATTACAAAAGCTCAATACTGCCTATGAAGAGATCAAGAAAAAGAACTGCGAATTAGAGACGACTAACAAACAAAAGAATCAGCTTCTTGGGATGGCTGCTCACGATCTAAGAAACCCTTTAGGAGTCATCACCGGCTATTGTACTCTACTTAAAACACGATTAGAAGGCACAGTCGACCAAAAATCCATCACTATGCTAGATAAAATCTCTATTTCTAGTACCTTTATGCTAAGCCTCATCAACGACATGCTGGATGTATCTGTCATCGAATCCTGCACTGTGTCACTTCATCTAAACGAAGTTGACCTAATGGAACTCATACAAGAAGACCTACTTCTACTCAATGTACTGGCAGAAAAGAAAGGCGTTCAGCTCATCTTCTCGCCAAAAAGTACTGTTCCCAAAATTGTGTGTGACGCCAATAAAATCTCACAAGTACTAAACAATCTCGTTAGCAACTCCATCAAATTTTCGCGTCCTGGAGGAAAAGTTGAAATCGCTCTGGAAGTATCCACCAACGATATCACAATCACCATCACAGATCATGGCACTGGGATTGCACCCGAAATGCAACAGCATCTTTTCCAACCCTTTACACAAGAAGGCCAGATAGGAACTGCCGGTGAAAAATCCACAGGATTGGGACTTAGTATCGTACAGAAGATCGTAACCAAACATAACGGCAAAATTTCTCTAAATAGCAAGCTAGGAAGCGGCACAACCTTCTCCGTCTCCCTACCGCGCTCTCTCAAGGAGTACTCAAAGATCAGCGAATGCTAGAGGATGGAAGACCTTTTCGCTGACGGCATAACACAATGGACATGGACAGGATCGACGTAATGGACAAAGGAGACGTCTACGATGTCCATTCCGTCTATTAGGTCCATGCCCATCTTCTTCTCTTGTCTCAGCATCAAAAAACGTTTATAGTGATGAGATGCGACGATACTGGCTGCTGTTACTACTCCTATTGACCGTACCTCTCAGTGCAACACCACCATTGCGCGTTGGGATGGAGCTAAACTATCCGCCATTTGAAATGGTGTGTAACGATGGCAGCGCCTGTGGGATCAGTGTCGACATTGCCAAAGCTCTCGGTAAGTATCTCGGTCGCGATGTGGAGATTCAAAATATCAGTTTTGTTGGGCTCATTCCTGCCCTCAAAACGGGTAAGGTTGACTTAGTCATTTCTTCCTTATCCATCACGGATGAGCGACGCTGCGCCATCGCCTTCTCCGAACCCTATGCTACTGCGCAACTGGCGATGTTGGTGAGTAGTAAGTCAACTCTACAGAACATCGCCGAAGCAGACAATGCTGGACGCGTGATTGCGGTGAAATCAGGTACAAGCGGAGAGCTATACGCCCGCAACCACCTCAAACGCGCAACAGTACGCGTGTTTGACCAAGAAGCGACCTGCGTTTTAGAAGTTATCCAAGGAAAAGCAGATGCCTTCCTATATGACCAGCTATCTGTATACACGCAATCGAAAAGACATCCTACCACTACCCGTGCATTACTAACACCTATCAGCACGGAACATTGGAGCATAGGCATCCGTAAGGGCAACACAGCTCTGTTGGATAGCGTGAATGCCTTTATCGAAGAGTTTAAGGCAGAAGGTGGATTTCAGCACTTAGCTGATCAATATCTTTCCGAGCAGCAAAAAGCCTTTAAGAAATTGGGGTTACACTTTATTTTCTAATATGATGAAAAACCTAGGCATTACCATCCAATTTATCGCTGCTATCGCCACCATCTATGGGATGTATCTCCTATTCTTTGGCGCCTATCACCATATGCAGTGGGATGCTGTATGGGCATACAGAAGCCTGTTTTTTAATGGATGGCTAGTCACGATAGTGTTATCATTATGCAGCCTCTGCCTTAGCTTAATCATTGGTTTAGTCGCAGCTCTAGCCGCACGTTCCAACCTCTCTCTATTAGTAATGGTAGCAAAAGGCTATGTTGAGATCATCCGCGGGACGCCCCTGCTAGTCCAAATCTTATTCTTTTTTTACGTCATCGCTCACAATATTGGGCTAGAAAACCGCTATGTTGCTGGTGTGATCACCCTATCGCTCTTTCATGGCGCTTACATCGCGGAAATGGTACGTGCAGGCATCGACGCCGTTAGTGCCACACAGCGGGAGTCAGCGCGAGCCATTGGGTTATCTCGAGTACAAGCGTATCGCTTTGTGATCTTCCCACAAGCTTTTAGGCAAGTGATCCCACCTTTGGCCGGACAGTTTGCTTCCATCATCAAAGATTCCTCCTTGCTGTCGATCATCGGTGTCAATGAACTCACTAACAGTGTGCAACAGATTAACAGTGCCACTTACAGTACCTTGGAGAGCTTTCTACCTCTCGCCATTGCCTACCTAATCTTAACTCTGCCGATCTCTCTGTGGAGTAAATGGTTAGAAGAGAGGTTTCAGTATGAAAGTTGATATTGAAGGCCTCACCAAAACCTATGGCAAACACAAAGCGATTGCTTCTGTAAACCTTCAAGTCCCGACATGTAAGACC
>CAMFKD010000039.1 GCA_945957095.1 uncultured Chlamydiae bacterium | reverse complement strand
TTTCCCTCTCTGTGCACTCTGTGGTGAAAATTTCAGCGAAAAGTCCTGTGAGATCATAGATGAGGACTTATGGGTAACAGAATGAGCCTAAATCAAGCTACCAGAAGCAGAAACACTGGCTCTCTGATATCCACTATTTTCTGGTAAATCGAGGCACCAGGAAATAACATCGATAGGGTCATCGGTTGGCTTGACACCGATAAAAACTGCCTGGTAAAGATCTGAAACACGTCTGTATAACTGGAAGCTGTGAACGCCAATACATTTCTCTTCTTGCATCAACACGCCACCAAGTACTCTACTGGTATCTGCAACTGGTTTAAGAAAGATCGGCTTCTTTTTCAACCATTCACACATCACCGTATTAACATCCGTAACAATAGTGCCATCTGCTGATTGACACTTTTGAGAGATATCAGTCACGATATCGTTCCAAGTATTCGACGATTCGCGCACTCTCAAATAGCAAAATCCCCCGAATAGAACCGTGATAAGGGCAGCACTTGCCAAAATCAGATGTGTGGAATGCTCTTTGAACCAAGAAGCTGTCTTGGGTTGCTCCGACTTTCCTGTAGACATGGGGATATCTAATACTTTATTCGCCGCCACAAAAGCCGGTAACAGGGCTTGGTTGTCAGGGTTTTTTAGAACTACAGCTTGTGTTGTGGCTGGGCGGAATCCTGTTTGTCTAACTTCCATCATCGCAATACCTTGCAATGTTCAAAATAAACAATAAATCATAATCTGAAAATAATCATAGCACAAAAAAAAACACAAAATCAAGTAAAAAAAATATCATTGATATTGTTATATCATTTCCATCATTTTCTCTACGCGTTCACAAGCAATTCTTTTCGTGCCCGAGCCCGAAGTCCCATGGTCTGAAATGCAGGTTATTTACAGAAGAAAAGGCACATAGGCTCGGGGACGATGGAGGGGAGAGAACCGACAACATAAAACCATTGCAAAATGCCATCTATTCCGTTAATTTGAGCCTCAAATTGCAAGTTATGATGGCAATATGCAGCATACAATCCCAACGATCCGTCGAAATTTTCACGCTCCCCAGCAAAGTTTCTTTCTATAAAGATGTCTTGTGTGGATTTCCTCCGCCACATACATCCTAGCCAACCACTCATAGGAGATCAAACGTGAGATTGTTCCTACGCCTAACGCTCTCATTATTGGTATCGCTTGCGGTTGGCTGTAGCAGTCAAGCAAAGGCAGTACCTACCTCCAAGATTGTCGTGGTGGGAGCTGGGTTGGCAGGCTTGACAGCTGCACACCGCCTTCAGACGATGGGCCACATTGTCGATGTCTATGAAGCACGAGGACGCCCCGGAGGACGTGTCTGCACAGCCTACTTCGGTGAGGCTTATGAAGAACTAGGAGGCAAGAACTTCTACGACGGAGGCGAAGCATCCACCCTCTTTGCTTTAGTAGATGAGCTTGGCCTAACAGCGACTCCCTACCAACACAATCCTACGCAATTTTTCCTCTTTGACAGCACGATTTATGAGACACCTTTTCAACACGCTCCTCCGCCGAACGACCTGCTATTCGATGAGCTAGCCCACAGTGCTCGCACCCTTGAAGAAGGCATCAATGCCTTTCTACATGACTATCCATTAGCCAATATCATCGCTAATACAATCATGATGATGCTAGAAGGCTCTCCGACTCATCAGCTCGACAGCGCCTATATGACGGGATTGTTTCATAGCACGTACCAAAAGCTCTACAAAATTGACCAGAGTCTATCCCGACAAGAAGCGATAGAAGCTCCTTGGTGCTGCGTCGATGGAGGTAACTACCGCCTCATTGAAGCGCTGGCTAAGACTCTACAAGGTCATCTCCATCTGAATATGCCTTTGGATAAGCTATCAAGAGACTCTCAACAGCGATGGCATCTTACATTTAGAGATGGAAGTGAAACAGTCTGTGACTACCTGATCATCGCCACCCCATGTTCAACGCTGCGCGATGTTCAGACTCCCACAGGACTATTCCCCGAGGATCAAACAATAGCCATTCATACCTTGCAGTATGGCACTCATGGCAAAATATTACTGCCCATCGCGGTGGAGAAGGAGACCGCACCCAATTTTATCGTCAACAAAAGTATGTGCAGCTGGTTCGATCAAGACTACTCTGTGATGACTTGTTTTTTTGGAGCAAACGCCGGTATCTTCGATGCGCGTTCCACGGAAGCGCTAACGCAGCGCATTCAAGAGGAGCTGCCCACCATTCAATATGCATTGCCAATGGCACAGTTCCCAATGGGATTAGAACCTGTTGTCTACCAGGATGCCCTAATTGCACACTACACCCATCCGATCGGCATCAGTTGGATACATGAAGAATTTTCTAAAGGCAGCTACTCTAATTTCGGTGTGGGACAATATGCCTTCTTCCACGAAGAGGAAAGCTACTTCGGAGAAACCGTGCGCAAAGTCTTCCGCCCTATTGACAACTCACTCTTCTTTGCGGGTGAGCATACCGCTTTGGAAATCTCAGCAACGTTAGAAGGTGCTGCTGTCTCAGGAGAAAAAGCCGCCCGCATGGTTCATCAAGCCATTATGAATACAACATCTGTGCTTTTTCCTTGATTTTTCCCAGAGTATACCTACAATTAGGACAAACAAAATGTTTCGTTAGCCGCAGAACACTACCATAGACTATGTTAAGAAAACTGTTAGACTTCCAGCTCTCTTTGACGGAAAAAGGTAAACCGCTACACGCCATCCACCCCCTTGTTTCGGCGTTAGACACCTTTCTGTACGAAGTACCACTCACGACCACCAAAGGACCTCACATCCGTGACGCCGTCGACTTGAAGCGTTGGATGATCATGGTCGTCTACGCCCTAATGCCATGCATTTTCATGGCCATCTGGAACAGTGGGGTTCAGTCAATGGTCTACTCTAGTGGTAACTATCACCTCATGGATGAGTATCTGACGCAAACGGTTACCTTTAGTGGTTACTGGGACTTTGTCACCAAAGATACCCGCTGGCTAGAAATCTTAAAGCTCGGCGCCATGGCTTTTATTCCGGTGATGCTCATCTCCTATGCTGTCGGTGGTCTTTGCGAAGGGATCATCGCTTGCATCCGTGGCCATGAAATCGCTGAAGGCTTCCTTGTCACTGGCATGCTCTATCCCCTCGTGTTGCCCTCGACAATCCCTTATTGGATGGTGGCTGTTGGCGTAGCTGTCGGAGTGATATTGAGCAAAGAACTCTTTGGTGGTACTGGCCAGAACATCATGAACCCAGCTTTGGTTTGCCGCTGCTTTCTCTTCTTCACATGGCCGGGCAGGATGTCAGGTAATGTGTGGGCGGGAACAAACCCTACAGTTGTGCGCGATAGCTTAGTAAAAATGAACCGAGATGCAGCTCTAGGCCCTCTGGATGGCTACTCCCAAGCAACAAAACTTGCTGTCTTCAATGTCAGCCACGACATCAAGCGTGTCCATGTCGACGCCATCGCCACTAATAACGTCGGACGCGACGTCGGCACCATCGACGTCATCGACCAACAGCTAGCGAAATGGAATGCGACGACGCATGCTGACGCTGCCTTAGGTTCTATGACGAGCGATCAGATGCAGAGCTTTGTCACTTCTCCACTAGCCGAGGGGGGATTAGGCTTATCTTCCGGAGCTTATGGCGATGCCTATCAATTCTCTGCCCTGAAATATGGCATTGGCCATAATGGCGACGGCAGCTTCTTCTTTGGAGACAAACTCGATAGCATGGGCAGCAGCTCTGTCCTCGCTTGCCTCATCGGCGCTATCATCCTGATCAACGCAGGCATCGGCTCTTGGCGTACCATGTTAGGCGTCATCCTCGGCTCTCTGGCCACTGCCACGTTGTTTGAATATGGAGCACGCTTCTTCGGCACGGATGGCGGCGCCTTCAACCCAGCACAGTTTGATTTTCCAGCCTACAAACACCTATTGTTAGGAGGGCTAGCCTTCGGCTTGGTATTTATGGCAACAGACCCTGTCTCCTCACCGACCATGGACTCGGCCAAATGGATCTATGGGATTCTGATAGGCGTCATCACCATCGTCATCCGCGATATCAACCCCGCCTATCCTGAGGGAGTCATGTTGGCGATCCTGCTCGGCAATGTGTTCGCGCCACTCATCGACCACTACGCGTCGAGACATCAGAGGAGCAGGAGGCCGCGACGTGTCACAGCCTAAGCACTATAGCAATACCGCTACGATCATCTTCATGGTCATCCTGAGCCTTGTCTGCGCTGTCATCCTCTCCGGCTTAGCCAGCGCCCTTAAGAAACCTCAAGAGCAAGCCAAAGAAATCTACCGCAACAAACAGATGCTTGTCGCAGCGCAGGTCTATAGCCTAGATGGCCATTACTTCCAGATGAAGGATAAAGATGGTCACTACATTCCAGCCAAGATGGAAGCTGACGGACACCTCGTTCCAGGCAATAAGACAGACATCGCGCGCGATGAAGATATCCTCACGGTCTATCGCAGGCGTATCCGTCCCTTCCTCGTCGATGACACAGGTAAGCTGCACACATTTGAGGAAGTCAAAGTCAACGAACAAGCCTACCTCAGCGATAATAAGAAGAGTGGCTACTACCGCGGTCCTTTAAAACTCATCTACGAATTGCTACCCAATGACACTGAGGAAAAAGATGAACCTAAGGCGGAAGGATGGATCATTCCGGTTAATGGTTTGGGCCTCTGGGACGCCATCTACGGTTATCTGGCCATCAAACCAGATGGAATCACAACCATCGGCATCTCCTGGTACCAGCAGAAAGAGACGCCTGGACTAGGCGCCAACATCGCCGAGTCGCCCTGGCAGAGCCTTTTTCCAGGCAAAGCGATCTTCCAGGTCGCCGCCAATGAAGAGCAAACCAACCTCAAAACAGCGCCTATTGGCATCACTGTTGTTCGCGGTAAGGTCTCAGAAGTCTATGGCGATGGCCTCAAAGCAAAAAGTGCCGTCGATGGTATGACAGGAGCTACGCTGACCGGCAACGGTGTCACCAATGCTTATAAGGATGTTTTAGAGGCATACCGTCCCTTCTTAGTTGTCATCCATGACGAATTTTTAAAAGAACCAAAGAAGTAATCACGCTATGGCTGAACAGCACGTTCCAATGAAGCAGTACTTCACTAACCAACTCTGGTCTGGCAACCAGATCTTGGTGGCCATTCTGGGTATCTGCTCAGCGCTGGGTGTCACCAACCGGCTCTCTGTCGCCATCACGATGGGGCTATCGGTTACTTTTGTAACAGGCTTTTCATCGCTGCTGGTGTCGCTACTGCGCAACTACACCCCGGACAGTGTGCGGATGATCACGCAGCTCGCCATCATCTCCGTCTTTGTGATCGTCATCGACCAGTTCTTACAAGCCTATTTCTTCGACATCTCTGTCGTCTTGAGTGTCTTTGTGGGTCTCATCATCACCAACTGCATCGTGATGGGCCGCACTGAGAGCATGGCCAAAAACGTGCCGCCTTTACCCGCTTTCCTCGATGGTATCGGTGCAGGCCTTGGCTATGCCATCGTCCTCTTTGTGGTGGGATTTCTGCGCGAGTTGTTCGGCTTTGGCGAGCTCTTCAATCATCGCGTCATTCCGGAAACCTTCTATGCGACAGCGTTACACCCCGATCGTTACGATAACTTGGCATTGATGGTGACGCCGCCAGCCGCGTTTTTTATCCTGGGCTTCATGATTTGGATTGCCCGCCTAACCAGTAAAAAGAGCAGCTAAAGGGAGCACAGAAACCCTATGTGGATGGGTAACTACGAATCAATCAACCTATTTGGCCTGCTGATTCAGTCGACGCTGATCGAGAACTTTCTTCTGGCCAACTTCTTAGGCATGTGCACCTACTTGGCTTGTTCCAACAAGCTGACGACGGCCAACGGCCTTGGCCTCGCTGTGGTCATCGTCATCACCGTTTCTGGCATCCTCAACTGGGCCGTCCACCAATATGTCACAGGTGATAACGCCTTGCAGTGGCTGTCCTTTGTCGGTCTGGATACCGCAGGCATCAACCTCGGCTTCCTCGAGTTCCTGCTGTTCATCTCGGTCATCGCAGGCTTTGTCCAGATCTTGGAGATTGTCATCGAAAAGTTCTCCCCAGGCCTCTACATGGCTTTAGGGATGTACCTGCCTCTCATCACCGTCAACTGCGCTATCTTAGGCGCACACCTTTTCGCCGTCACGAGGGAGTATCCAGCTATTCCGTTCTGGATCTATGTCTTCGGTTCTGGTGTCGGCTGGTGGCTGGCTATCGCCCTCATCGCTGCTATCCGCGAAAAGCTCCGCACCTCTCACATCCCGAAAGGCCTGGAAGGGATGGGCATCACGTTCATCATGACAGGGCTGATGTCGATGGCTTTCATGGGCTTTACAGGCATTAAGCTCGCTCAACCTACCGGTGAACATACGCCTGCTCCTCAGCATGAAGAAGCCACTGTTCAAGAGAAGTAAAGCTGCATACTTTCGCTGCGCTCAGCGAGGAGGCAAGGCGCTTCTTGCTGTGAGAATGGGCTTGCGAGCTGCCTGGACATCATCAAGGCGGCTGACATGAGTATGGTGAGGGGCTTGGCGTACGATGTCAGGATCTGTCTCTATTTCTTTAACGATCTTAGCGATGGCATGGACGAAGCGATCTAGGGTAGCCTTAGATTCCGTTTCCGTCGGTTCAATGAGCATGCACTCGCGAACGATCAGCGGAAAGTAGATAGTGGGAGCGTGAAACCCAAAATCAAGTAGTCGTTTGGCGATGTCGAGTGCTTTCACTCCTTTGTCGAGATAATCAGTCGCTTGAACAACAAATTCATGCATACATGGTTGGGGATAAGGAATTGTGAAGTACTCCCCCAAACGCTTTTTGAGGTAATTGGCATTTAAGACTGCTTGTTCAGCAATGCGCCGTAACCCTGCTTGTCCGTGCATTTTAATGTAGACGTAAGCACGCAAGTAAATGGAAAAGTTACCGAAGAAGGTCGCGATCTGACCGATGCTATCTTTAGATTGCCATTCCTCTTGATAACGATCGGCGTGCCGGATGACACGAGGAATCGGCAAGAAAGGCTTTAAACGCTCATGGCATAGGATGGGGCCTGAGCCCGGTCCGCCACCGCCATGGGGCGTGGAAAAGGTTTTATGAAGGTTGAGGTGCATGACGTCAAAGCCCATATCGCCAGGTTTGACAATATTCAAGATGGCGTTGAGGTTAGCTCCATCGTAATAAAGCAAACCACCATGGTCATGGACGATGGCAGCGATCTCACGGATCTTACTGCTAAATAGGCCTAATGTGTTTGGATTGGTGAGCATCAACCCGGCGGTCTTATTGGATACCACTTGGCGAAGATGATCAAGGTCGAGGTCGCCTTCGGCATTGGAACGCAACGAAATGGTTTCATACCCCACCATCGCGGCTGTAGCGGGATTGGTGCCATGCGCATCATCAGGAACGAGCACCTGGGTTCGACCCGTGTCACCTCTGTGATGATGATAGGCAGCGATCATACGCATACCAGTGAACTCGCCCTGGGCGCCTGCGTTTGGAACGAGTGAGCCGGCAGCAAAGCCGCAGATACGGCAGAGCAGCTGCAATAGCTCATCAATAACCTTGAGGCATCCCTGAACCGTTGCCGAATCAGCCAGAGGGTGGCATTTGGTAAAACCCGGCATAGCTGCCACCACTTCATTAACCCTCGGGTTATATTTCATGGTACAGCTGCCAAGAGGATAGAAGGTGGTATCGATTCCAACATTATCGCGAGCCAACAAAGAAAAATGGCGCATGAGATCAAGCTCTGACACCTCGGGAAGTTCCAGCTCTTCTCGACGCAATAGCGCAGATTGGGGTTCATAAGAGGCAAAGGCTTTTTCTTCTTTAGGCAAGCTGTAAGCAGCCTGCCCTTTCTGACTTTTCTCGAAGATCGTTTCTCTAGGCATTGGCTAACACCGCCGCGTAGTGTTCTAGTTGTTCCAAGTTCTTTGTTTCTGTCACGCAGACAAGGAGGCAATCTTTATATTGTGCCAAATACTTAGCTAAGCTCAATCCTGGCTCGATGCTATGGACACGAAAATGCCTCTGCACCTCTTCTACAGGTTTTGACAAACGCACCACAAACTCATTTAAGATGGGGATATTGGTGTCTACTTGGATTCCGGGCAGCTGTGACAGCAGATTTCTAAGATGGCAAGCTCTTTGGTAGTTGGACAAAGCCAGACGTCGAACGCCTTCTCGTCCATACCAGAGTATAGCTACCAGGCTAGCAAGAGCGGCTAACGCTTGATTGGTACAGATATTAGAAGTCGCCTTCTCTCGTCGGATATGCTGTTCGCGCGCCTGCAGAGTCAGCACAAAACCTCTTCTCCCTTTTGTATCTACGGTCTCCCCTACCAGTCTCCCTGGCAGCTGGCGGACAAGTTCTTGTCGACAAGCCATATAGCCGACATAGGGACCACCAAATTGGAGCGACAAACCAAAAGGTTGCATATCGCCAACAGCGATATCAGCGCCTAGCTCACCAGCGGAAGCGTATAAACCATAAGCGAGAGGATTAGCACATAGTATAGCAAGGCTATTATGTAGCTTAGCATGAGAGAAAGCCGGCGCTACATCTTCGACAATACCAAGAAAGTTTGGACTCTGTACTAGTAACGCTGCAACTTGATCATCTAACAATGGCATGAGGGCTGCATGATCAAGTTTCCCATCGGCAGAGCAAGGAGCTGTCACGATCTCGATGCGATGGCTATGGAGATACTGTTCCACAACAGCACGATAGGAAGGGTGCAAGGTGGCTGCTAGAACTACCTTAGTACGCTCTGGCCGCAGTCGTAATGCCATGAGGATAGCCTCAGCGCAAGCACTAGCCCCATCATAGACAGAAGCATTGGCAACGTCCATTCCTGTCAGGGCGCAGACGACTGATTGAAACTCAAAAATCGCTTGTAGCATTCCCTGAGACATCTCTGCCTGGTAAGGAGTATAAGCGGTGAGAAATTCCGATTTGCTGCAGATAGCACCGACAATTGCAGGGATATGATGTTCATAGGCACCACCCCCCAGATAATTGACGAAGCTTGGAAAGCTATTTTCAGCGGCGATAGTTTCCGCTAACTTGAGGGCTTCAAACTCCGATAAGCCATCGTTTTCACTAGGTGATGGCTGCAATAGCTCACGTGGAATGGAAGCAAAGAGCTCTTCAACGTTAGTGATGCCTAAGGCCGCTAACATTTCCTGGTTTTGCCGCTGTCTCTTTGCGATGTCATCCATATTTATTTCTTGATCAGAGTCTGATAGGTGCTTTGATCCATAAGGGCTATCAATTCATTGGGATCGGACAGCTCAATCTTGAAGAGCCATCCATGCGATTCTGGCGATACATTGACCTCTTCTGGCGACTCCTTCAGCTTGTCATTAATGGCCACAATCTTACCGGAGACAGGTGAGTAGACATCAGCAGCTGCCTTAGTGGATTCCAGCACGACCGCTTCTTCGCCCTGTTTAACTTTCTTGCCGATCTGCGGCAGTTCGATGTAGACGATATCGCCTAGCTCCTTCTGAGCATGGTCAGTAACCCCCACTGTGCCTACCTGACCATCAACGGCGATCCATTCATGAGATTCTGTGTACTTCATATCACACCTGCCCTATCTGTTTACGAATAGCGACATTTCTTTTACCGCTATGCCTTGTAAAAAGGAAGCTTCATCACTTCACCCTTGAGGCGACGCCCGCGCACCTCTATCTCCACAGTCTCTCCTATGGCCAAATCTCTAGAGACCATCACAATGGCAATCCCTCTATCAAGACAGGGAGAGTGGCTTCCAGATGTTACCACACCGATCTCTTTACCGCCTTTGAAGACTGTGCAGCCGGCTCGCGGGATCCCTTGATCGAGTAAGGCAACGCCGTGCTGGCTACGCTTTTTGGGGTTATTCTGCAGGAGTAGCATCGCTTCCTGTCCAAGAAAGTCTCTTTTCTTCCATTTGACGGTCCAGGCTGAGACACTTTCAGTCGGAGAGATATCGTCTGATAGCTCATGACCATACAAGGCATAACCTGCTTCTAGCCTCAAGGTATCGCGTGCTCCTAGCCCAGCGGGCTGAATTCCCTCTTTTGCACCTTCCTTGAGCAAGCCTTCCCATAGTGATCCTAAGATTGTATTCGGCGCGATGATCTCAAAGCCTCCAGACCCTGTGTAACCGGTACGGGACAACGTCAGATCTACGCCTTCAAAAGTCATCGGTAGCAATCGCATAGGTGGCATGTGCCAATTACCTGAAAATAGTCTCCGTACGATCTCTTCTGCTAAAGGACCTTGAACTGCTATTATCCCATCTTCGGTGTAACGTGAAACAACCTCAACACGATAGGAACGAGCTGCCTTCATGATATGATCGAGGTCTTTCTGCCGGTTAGCGGCATTGACGACAATAAAGAAGTCTGTCGAGCTGTTGCGGTAGACGATAGCATCGTCCACACTGCCACCTTGCTGTGTCGCCAATACGGTATAGATCGCCATACCATCCGACTGCGCCGCAATGTAGTTCGTTGAGAGAAAATCTAAGAACCTTTCCGCTTCTGTTCCTTTGATCAAGATACGTCCCATATGGGAGACGTCGAAGATTCCTACTGACTTGCGTACAGCCCAATGCTCAGCTACGACACTTTTGTAGGACAAGGGCATCTCCCATCCAGCGAAGTCTACCATTTTGGCTCCAAGAGACACGTGGCTGTCATAGAGCGCTGTTCTCATCCTACCAGCCTCATGCTGGCCCATAGGCTCGGTTGCTGTTCAATCTGAAAATCTCGGGTGCATACAGCAAAGTGTTGGGGTTCACCGCCAGCTCGGTTGATACGGTAGGAAAAGCCTAAGCGATCAAACTGCTCCGGATCATAGCCGTGGAGGCAATGCGTTGGGATCATCACATCGAGACGATAGGCATCAGCCAGAAGCTTCACAGCAACTCTAAGTTCCTGATGATCGCACCATTCATGGACATCTTCAGTGCGAAAGCGGGTGATTTCGCCTGCTTGTCGACCATCTACTACTTCTGGCAAAAAGAAGAAGTGATGACAAAAGCGATTATTAAATCCTGCACTTTTGGAGTCACGGGTGTCGATAAAGAACTCCACACTGTCCCCTTTCTGCACTTCGGGCAATAGGGAACGCTCAAAAGCCTTATCGACTGAGATGGAAGCGTAGAGGCCTTTGGAGTCCCAGCCGAAGCTGACAGAGGCAAAAGCCTCTTCGCTGCATAACGACGACATAGAAGGAAGGTCATGCTGTCGTTGTAACTGGCCTTTGCTGCCGCAACGGTGGCAATCGACCGTTACAGAAAAGAGAGCAACAGGGGTCAGAGAGAAGGTCGGATCGGCGAGGGGAAATCCCCCATCTTCTCCTTCTGCTACATGCTCAAAACCATCATCGTCAGCATTTGCTTTACTCGCCCCCCTGCGTATCCTCATGGACGTCACCTCCTGCTGAGCGTTGCCCTTCAACCTCTACGCGATCTAGGTAGGAGAGGCTAATCGCCTGTTTCTGCCGAATGACATCGAGAACTTCATACATCAGCAACCTCTCTCCATCGCCTCCCAATTGTGCCACAGCACGACTCATAGCCTGTCCAGCAATCACGCCTCCAGGAGCGGGGCTACGGCTGGCTAGTTGGAAGAACCAGACATCGCCATTAGGCTGTGCATTGACATCGGTCCACTGATCTGGCTTAAGAGTGAAGAGCAGCTCACGGCTCTTGTCGGCGCTATCATCGCTGTGGCGAAGGCTGTAAGCACGCTGATTAAGCTTCCATTGGTCAGCCAATGGCTGCGATGGCGGAAGCTTACCTAACTGTTCCTGTTGGTGTGGAGAAGCCACAAGGTCACTGGTAGCATTGGAGTTTTTCATGATACGTTCTCTAGCCTGTCGCACGTAGGAAAGGAAGCGATAGGCAGCAGCGCCGTTAGTGCCAATAGTCACCGTTTCTTGCCCTTTAGGCAGGTTAGTGCGGTAATCTTTTTCGATAGCATTCAAGAGATCTTTGTAGTAATCAGCAGCAACGAGATCTTGAACCTCGGATAGAGGCTTCCAACCTGTCTCACCCTGTCGATACTTGGCTGGATCGGAGTTACGCACCTTAACATAGAAAGGCTCCAGCTGCGCTAGGACCTTCTTGTTCAGAGTGTCATCGCTAGCCGCTTCGGCAAACGTTAAGACTTCCCAGTTTGGAGAACGGTCTAACACAGTGATACTGTAGAAGTACTGACCATCTGCACTGTAGCGGTTCAGTTTCTCTTGAACCGGTGTGGCATTGCCCCCAATGCCTAACGGAGCACTGTCTAGCAAGGCTACAAAAGCTTGGCGATCTGTAACACCTCGAATAGGAAAGCTACCGCCATTCAAACGTATGTTGAGGACTATATTGTCCTTCTTCGCCGATTCCAAAGCCTGTGTCACCCATTCGGGATGCTGGTCAACAATAGCCGAACGCGTAAATTCGTCAACCCGAGAACGTGTTGTGGGGTCTAGTGATTCCAAGGCAGCGAAGCGCTCTGAGGAATCCGAACCTTTTTTAATGCCGAGTTCGGGAAACTCTTTCTTCAATAGTTCCCAATGAGCCTGATCGGTCTGCCAGCTCCACATCTCTTTAACGCCTACGCGCGCCTGCAGAGCCTTTTTACTTGTCTCTGCTAGCTCAACTAAATAGCGCTTTTGGACGAGGTCTGGGTCTGTCTTCTGCACTTCATTGACAGCCAAAAAGGCTGTCGGAATATCCAGTAAAGACTTACGTGTCGACTTATCGCCGACGGCATTCAGATAAGCTTCTAGCTTCTGCAGGGCACGGAAATCTTGTAGACGTAGATTTTCCGGCAGCTCATAGAGCTGACCTTCGACGGTGTCAAGGGCAAAATCGGTGTATTGTTGGAACATGAGCGGATCAACAAAGATAGCTGTCCCCACACCGTCGAAGAGACGGCGAAATAGGAGCACTTGCTGCCAAATCTTAGCTGCTGATAGCTCATCGAGCCCTGCGCGGCGCAGCTGTTCGTTCATGTACTGTCTCGGGCTTGTGATACCGAGGTTCACCTGGCTACTTAATTCGGCATAACTGACTTCTGCGTTGTGGATCAGATCAGCCAATGCCTCGTGCAAGGAGACATCATAGCCCTTCTGTTGCGCGATGATGGCGGAGTTAATGATGAACTGTGCGGCAAGCCTAACAAAACGCTGTCCGAACCAATCTTCGATTGTATGGTAGCCGAAGAGTGATAGATCTAAACGTTGCAGATTAGGATCTGCACCAAGCCACGGATACTGCTGTTCCTGGTATCTCAAAATCTGATTGAGAAGAGCTGCAGGAAACTGCTGTTCAGCCAAAAAGAGATTGACCCGAGCCTTAAAGCCCTCTGGTGATTCTGGTGCTTCAACCTGGCGCAGGTCCTCAAGGCCGCTCTTAATGTCGGGGGCAAAGTAGTTC
>CAMFKD010000038.1 GCA_945957095.1 uncultured Chlamydiae bacterium | reverse complement strand
AACAACACTCGACTAGTCGTCGGCAGCGTCAGATGTGTATAAGAGACAGGAATGACTCGTTCATTTGAGGTTTGTCCTATTGTCCTCGAAGGCAGAACAAAGCAGTCATGATGCCATCCGACATGAGGCGTGCATAATCCTCTTGCTGTAGGGCGAGAGGATTGAATGTACACCGTGAGTTTTTGACGTGCCATTCTTCCAGGTTCAATTTCAAGCCCTTTTGATAGCAGTTCTCCTAAATAGGGATATCCTTCGCTAGCAAGCATCGACATGGGCATCGCCCACGTATGCATGCGCCCATCGCAATCAAGCCACTGGAGTAATCGCCCAAAATCTTCACCATGCTGATTGCGTGTAACCGCTATAATTTCGAGGCGGGAACAGATGCGTAAGCGGACAGGGCTTTCATCCTCACCTTCTTTAGGTTCCTGATACCAGAGGCTGGTGTCATCTAAATAAAATCCAGGAGGAAGCCGAGTGAGTTCCCTCTCTCGTTGTTCATCGCATTTTTTCTCTATTTCTCGGACGCGATGTCGGATGATTTCGAGATCCGAATTTTGTTGAGAAATCTCCTCTGCCATGCTAATATTCATCTTGTCTTGTCCTTATGATGTAAGCCTATTGAGTTGGCGCTCTGTAGACTTATGGTTAAATTGCCAATGTTCATTTGCCTCGTCCTCATTTCCGGTGGGGACGAGGTATATTTTTTTTCATGCCTTCCTCTCATAGTTTTTTCCCTCCGTTTTTCTCTTCGATGATTTGAAAAAAAGCAGGAACATTGACTAAAACACGACGACCCACTCGAAAAATAGCCTTATCAAAGCCATTGATTGAGGCATCCAAAATAATTGCCCTCAAGGCGCTTTCCGATGGATAAGAGTACCTTTCACAAAATTGTCTAACTGTAATTAATTGAGCTTCTTTTACTGTCATTGCAACCTCCTCACTTGGTTGTTTTCTGGTTAAAGCTCAATTGTGAGGGTTAACGCTCTTTTTCTTAAGGGAAGAAAATTCGAAAGGGTCAGTGACTACCCCTTTCTCTCTATGAAAATGATGGAGCTGGCTACCCCTTTCAAAAAAGCTCACTTACCCATTTTTCAGATTTTTAGTTTTTGGGCGGTATCCCCTTTCTGCTTTTGGAAGAGGATCAGCCTCATCAACCCATTTCTCAAAGGTAGATCTCTTGTAGTCTTTTTCAAGTTCAATTCGATTTTGCAGTACAGCTAGGACCAGTCTATCAACAATGGTGTCTTGTGAAAGCTTGTTATCTTGTGCCCATTCCTTTTTCATCCACTCCACAGCAATTTCTTTGTCGCGCACGCGGACATCAAAATTCGGACCAACCGCATGAATCGATTGCTTTGCTTCTTTTCGCTTAGCAATCATACGCGTAATATTGATGTCCAGCATATTTAAGAAGGTGTCGATGAGATTCAATAATTGGCTGCGAGAAAGTGGATGATCTTCTAAGTTGGTCAAAGAAAATTGGCGAAGATAAGGACGAATCTCTCCTTCAATGCAAAGTTTTTCCGCTTCTGAAACCGTGTTGGCTCGTAAGAAGGGTAGCTCTGACAGTTTTTTAGAAGCCTCATATTGAGATAAAATTTTCAGAAAACTCAATAGAGTTGCCGGATCCGTATTCCTTTTCTCTCTCCATTCACGAATATCCTTTGAATGCGCAAATACTGATTCAATAGAGGATGGAAAAATGAACTTTTCAAAATGGCCAAACAAAAGATAGACAGTAGGTGGTGTTGACTGCTTGCTATTAGGACCTGTTGTTACAGGTATCACTTGCCAGCAATCGACGCCATGGCCTACCTGTTCGGCAAGTTTCCATCGATTTTTTACCGGAATCAAACCTTTCGAATTTTTAGGAAATTTAGGAGCCATTCCTTTTGGGTCTATTTTCGCGATCCCAATTTCAACCCATCCTTCAAATAGTGGATCATTGCCAAAAGCTGCAACTGCGGAAACAGCAAATTGTAAATTCACTATGATGCTACTCAGAAGAATTGCTGGAGGTAGATTGTCTTTGGAATCCTTTGATCGTTCAGCTCTTTCTATAGTGTGTTCAACCAACGGATGCTTTGCATATGGGGACATTTTGAGGTTGTCGATTTTTTCCGTGATCCATTCGATTGATTTGGCCATCTCTTGCCTCTGAACTTTTTCCTGCCTTTTCAAATCGGTTTCAAAACCTTCCAGTGATGGAGCGCTTTCTTTGGTTCGGGCAAGAGTCTGTAAAAATTGAGGCAAGTATTGAAGAATAGCCCCAGAAGTCTCCATGCGATGCATCATGCTGCGTTCTATGAGCAGGGTATCGGGTAAATTTTTAAACATGTTTAATCCTTTGGGTTTTGATGATTTGATCCTTTTCCAAGCTTCTCCAGGAGGCTTCGTTTACGCTCAAGGCTGCGATGGCAGTACACACTGGCCATCTTCTTGGTCTTCCATCCAAAAATTTCCTGAAGATCTCCTTCGGTCGCCCCTTCATTAGCGAGGTCTGTCGCGGCAGTATGCCGGAGCATATGAAAGACAAAATTCTTTATGCCCGCTTCTTTCAAAGCGGTTGCAAAAGATTTTCTGATCGTAATCCCATGCTTTGTAGGCATGAGGCGGCGGCTTTTAAAAATGAATTCCTCGGGGGCCTCTCCGTAGGTTGGGCATTCCTTTAATACCTGGATGATCTCCTCTGTGATGGGAATAACGCGCTTATCGCCATTTTTGGTTTGCTGCATGGTGGCATAGCGGAGCTCAAAGTTAATGTCTTCCCATCGCAATTTCACGATTTCCCCATAACGCATTCCTGTAAGTAGCGCGAGATTGACAATGTGATAAAGGAATGGGTTCTTCGAATCCCTACATGCCTTCAATAGAGCTTCCTTCTCGCTGGCCGAGAGGCATCGGTCTCGTCCCTTTGATTCTTTTAACTTTCTCACCTTTTGCATCGGATTGTCATCCATCCATTCCCACTCTTTGGAAGCAACCGATAAAGCCCTTGAAAAGAGCGCCAAGTATCGATTAACAGTTCCCGGACAGCGAATTGTTTTTTTCGTCGTGGTTTCGGACAATAATTTGTCCCGCACCTCGGCAATTGACGAAGGGGAGAGGTCGCGTAAAAGCATTGATCCCAATTCCTGTTTCCACCGCAACAATAGCTGGACCTTTTTGGGATAATAGATAGGATGCTGCGGCACGCATTGTTCGATAAAGCGATCAATCAATTCACCGACCGTATGTTTGCGAGCTGCTGAGAGTCCTTTATACCGACCATCTCTAATCGCAGCCTCAGTATCCTGAATCCATTTTTTTGCTTGCGTTTTGGTGCGAAAAGATTGTCGTTGCGGCGGATGGCCACGCAATCGAATTTCAGCATGATGCATGACGCTCCCATCCCTTTTAGTTATCTCGCGGATCGTTCCCATATAACCTCCAAAATAAAGTATAGTACACTAGCACAAATGGCAAAAAACCAGAACAGCGGATGCGCATTCCGCCGAATATCAATCAAAATATCATTCTGTAAGTAGGTGTGAGCTATAAGATATATAATTTTTACGCACTTATTACGCAGTTCAAGAAAGATTTGACTGTTTTTTGCATGATTTGGTCGGCTTTTGCCGATAAATAGAATTTTTCGGCGTTCCCATTGATCCCATGGCGTATTTAGTGGTTTGGGAACGGTTAAATGAACTGTAAGTTGCTGAAAATGAAATGGAAAGAAATCGTGTTCCCAAAATTCCCACTGTTCCCACGAAAAAATGGAGAAGTAGGAAAAGATTTCAGAAAAATCGGTCGGTAAAAAGAGGTATTGCTTTGAATTGCGCTGGTCGTTTGTGGTCGATTGCGTAAAAATTGCGTAAAATGAGGTTTTTGCAACATTTGCGTAATGCTCAAAAACCCGTTCAGAAGTATGTGTGAAAAAAGTGGGGCAAGTTGGACTTGAACCAACGACCAGCGGGTTATGAGTCCGCTGCTCTAACCAACTGAGCTATTGCCCCGAAGAAAAGAAAGTGTAGCAAATTGAAACCTCAACGACAAGAACTACCTCTCTCTGTACCTTGAAAAGAAGTCAATTCACCTCCAAATCAATGCCCATCCCAACTCTTTCTTGCTAAATTGACAAAATTGATTTTGATCTGTACGTTCAAAATTGCAAATAGATCATTTCATTAGGGAGAAGGGCCTATGAAGGCAATACAAATGACGCACTTTGGTGGACCTGAGGTTCTAACAATCAAAGAAACCTCAATAGAACAGCCGAAAAAGGGGCAAGCTCTGGTCAACATCAAAATGGCTGGTGTTAACTTCATAGATATCTACCAAAGACGCGGTACCTACCCTGTCAAGCTTCCCTATACACCAGGATTGGAGGCGTCAGGGCTGGTAGAGGCGGTCGGAGAGGGGGTTAAGAACGTAAAGCCGGGCGATCGTGTTGCTTATGTGCATACTCCGGGATCCTATGCAGAGAAGAATCTGATCGATGCTGAATACTTGATTCCACTTCCAGCAGATCTTTCCTTTGAACAGGGTGCTGCATTCCCTTTACAGGGGATGACAGCACACTATCTGCTCCATGAATTTCGAAAGATAAAGCCAAATGATGTTGTTCTCATACACGCTGCAGCAGGGGGAATGGGGCTGTTGTTAGTGCAATGGGCTAAGCACTTAGGGGCTCGAGTCATCGGGACTGTTTCAACAGAAGAAAAGGCTCAAATCGCTAAGGAGGCAGGGGCCGATGATGTTATTCTCTACACAAAACAAGACTTCGTTACAGAAGTCAAGAGGCTAACGAATAAGTCTGGGGCCGATCTAATCATCGATGGGGTCGGAAAAACAACGTTTGCTGGTAATTTAGAGGTGGGGGCACGGCGTGGCAATATTGTAATTTTTGGAGCCGCTAGTGGTCCAGCTGATCCGATCTCGCCAAATGTGTTAATGAATCGGTCGTTGACGATCTCAGGGGGTAGTTTGTTTAACTACATTCTCACCACACAAGAACTAAAGATGCGTGCCAAGGCTGTCATCGAAGGGATTCAAAGCGGCTGGCTAAATTTGCGCGTTGATGAAGTCCTTCCTTTAAAAGATGCCGCAGAGGCTCACCAGAAACTTGAGAGCAGAAATACGATCGGAAAGGTTCTTTTAGCGACATATACCTAAACTGTACATCTTCACCACAGATCTTTGTGGTGAACAAATACAAAGATTGGCTTCCTTAAGATTCTTGAAATTTCCTAACTTCCTCACTACTGAGAAAGGAACTCGCCTGTTCCCATAGCTCTAGAAATTTGTCGGGCTGCGCTAGCTTGATATCTGTCAGAAAGGCGCTCTTATCTGAAACATTCATATGGGGAAAGAGAACTTGTACCATTTCTTTCAAATCGTCTGTCGTCATAATGTCATAGGTGGGATGTTCAAGAGCGCGTAACTCTTCATCAGTACAGAGGCGTTGAAGTTCTGGTAGGAGTTTGGTCTCTTCTTCATGGAGATGCAGCAAATTGTCGCCGACGAATTTACGATAGGCTAGGTAGAATTGGTAGCCACCTTCTACTGGATCAGAACTTGTCTTAATGGCTTCCAGGAGGCAATCTAAGTTTTTTAGTGTTTCTTCTTGGTGCTCATGGTCGTTGTGCGCGTTGTGGTGAATTGTGGAACCTTTTCGTTCCAAGAGGGCGTGGAAATTGTGTTCTTCATGGGATGCGTGCGCTTGCAACATCTCTTTGACGTGCAGCCACTCACTTTGGATATGGGCTAGTGCTGCAGGGTCTGTAAAGTCTGTTTTAGCGATAAGCCTTTCCAGTTCGTTCAAGGCAAAGCTGACATACTTGTGCTCACGATAAAGTTTTACTCTCATGGGAGATATCTCTTGATAATTTTTTCTTTTATGGCTTTGAGAGGATAATTTCCTCCGCTGAGTAAAAATTCTAAGCAGATGCCTTGAAGGACTGAGCGGAGATAGGTGGCTTCATCATCAGGATTGGCATAGCCAAGGTCTCTGTAAAGCTTTCTTTCAGCTGCAAAGAGGCGATTAAACTGACGCTGATACTTTTTCATGGCTTCTTGAATAGCACTGATGCCTTCCTTTGATAGATAGAGCATATAGAGAAAGCGCAGCCAATCGGCTCTCGTTTCCAACTCACTCAACACAAAGTCAATTAAACACTTGATTCGCGCTTTGGGGTCTTCAAGCGTTTCTAGGTTTTCTAATAGGGGATTCCATTCTTCTAGTCTTTGCTTGGCGAAGATGACCAGAAGATCGTTCTTGCTGTCAAAGTAATGGTAGAAAAGGGCCTTTGAAACGTTTGCTTCTTTAGCTATGTCTGCCACACTACTGCCGTGATAGCCATTAGTGGCAAAGACTTTTAGTGCGGATTTGAGAAAAATTTCTTTCACGATCCCTCTAACAATCGTCTCTTGATTGTGTTTCACACCGATCATGGCATGCTTTGATTAAGAGGAAGAATATCAGAAATTGACCGATCGGTCAATCCGTTCTTTTGCAGAGCAAAAAAGGTAATTTGAGAGTAGGCGTCAAATTTGGCCATGTTGCGTGGGCGAAGCTCGTGGCTTAGAAATCATACTCAATCCGAGACCGCGTGTTTGCTCATCTCATGGTTCGTTGCACACCGGGGCTAACATCTTTGGCTGCTGCTGAGAACTACCCAAGTGCAGCGAACACATGCCCATCGACTTTCGTACAGTATGGGTAGATTTGAGGCTTACGTTTGCGCGAAACGCATATGCGTCATTCACTTATAGAGGACGAAGAGGGGGTCGGTTGTCCACTTGGCAGCGGCTGCCCTAACTTGAAAATACCGGTAATAGGTGGCTTATGCAGTAAATTTAGGGTGCCTTCTCCATCACGCCAAAAATAACGGAACTGGCCTTCAAATGTGATCCCTCCAGGATAATGGGCTTTCCCCTCTCCCCAATATGTGTCTTGGTTCCATTGGCCTTCGTAACAAATGGGTTGTTCAAAGAATAGGCGTTCACGATTTGCCTTATTGCTTATGAGTGGAAGGGGGGGCTCACTTTCAGGGGCTGCAAAAGCAGGTGGTAATGCTTTGGCTGCTTCTAGCCCAGCTTCTAAGTTGTAATAACCACTCATTTCTCCAGCCCATCGTTTGTCACGTGCGAGCTTATGCGCTTCACACAAGGACGGTGTTTTATAGTTCATCGTCCCTTTACCATGGCGTCGACCCATCTTCCACTGGCCTATATACGTAGAACCATCGCGGTAGGTCATGGTTCCTATACCATGTGGTACTATTTCTCCTGACGATAACTGTGTTACATCGCCTTCATAAGACTTAAAGCGGTTTTCTGGATTGCTGGTGTCATACTCAATGGTCGGGCTAGAGAGGGGTAAACTAGCCGGTAGTGAGCTGCTGCTAGTTATCTGCATTGTGGTTCTAGACAGCATATCGCTAGTTTCTGTTTCAAGGGGCGGGGGAAAGGGCAGTTCAGTGGTTGGGGTGGGGTGGCTAGTAGAAGAGGTGGTAGGCGCAATGCGCTCAGGAGAGGAGGGAGGAGTCGGAAATAGACGTCGGCTGGTGAGGTAGTACTGCGGTACCGGATCGGCCATGTGTGTATCCTTATGATGTGAAGGTTAACATGTGTTTTTTTAATAATCGGTAAGTTTATAGAGAGGGCTAGTATTCTGTGTCAAGAAAAGTTAAATATTGACATGAACCGATATCAGAAAGTAGCTTCTCAAAAAGTCCTGGCATGTGATGACCTAGCGATCTGAGACATTCTGGATGGTTCCCGACGTGGGAATAGCGCCAGCTATTTCTGAGGAGCGAAACGCTCAGAATGGCCAGCGCAGCAGGTCAATGCGCCAGGACTTTTTGAGAAGTTACATCAGAAAAACGATGTCTCACTTTCGCTATGCCGAAGTGAGCGTAAAATCTTTGCTCATAATAACGCTTCTGCGGTATAGGTGATGATTCACAAACCATCATACAAATTTTGTCTTAGAGAGAATTATGCATCGTACATGGTATTGGGCTTCTTCACTATGCTTAGGGTTAATGTTATCGACAGCTCTTTATGCTACTGTAGGGGGGCGTCCAGCTCCTACTCCCGAACGGTTACCAGAATTTGAGGTGTGTGTCGAGTGCCCTGCTCCTAAACGTCTTTCTACACCTTCAACTCCTCGCGAGGTGCTTAGATCACTCGATTATGAGCCACACAAAGTCTCGGTCACCAATCCTAAGGATACCTCTAAGCGGGATCGGTGCAAAAGAGGGAGCTGCAAACAGGAAGAAGAACGAAGCTGTTATTACCCTTGTTCCTTTCCAAAAGAGAATGGAGGCTGGCCTTGCTGCTACCCCGAGGGCAAGGGTTACTATCCAGCCTGTGAGCCTCGCGGCAACGGGTGTTGGCAGCCTTGCTACCCTGAAGACAATGGGGGCTGGCCAGCTTGCTATCCAGTTCCATGCCGTTGTCGTACGTCGGCGTGCTGTGGACCAAATTTAGATCGCTTCTGTGCAACGGCTGTGGCGGGTTGTGGCGACGATATTCGTTGGCCCAATGAGTTGTGTGGCAATGATCCTTTCCGCGATGATCGTCTCTACTGCGGCGTTTCTTGCTGCGATGGCGATGATGATGGCTGTGATTGCTGCAGTTCCTATGAGGATTCTTGCTATGCTGAGAGCTGGTTAGGTCCTGCTTATCTGTGTCCAGACTATGATCTATGCTGGGATTCCTACGAGTGGTGTGGTTTCAACTGTGCTAACGGCTATAATGTTGCGGGTACTCTCAACCCAGATTATCGCCGCCATGGGATCTTCATGCCTTCAGCTCCGACGCTGTTTCCTCAGTTCATTGCGGATCCTCGCGCGATCAACTTGTCTGTAGGCTGGCGTTTCAACGATCAGGTGTTTGAGAAGAACATGATCAATGTCTCCTACGCCCAGTGGTGCCCTTTCTGGCGCTGGTTTGATGTTTTCTGCTGCGGTGATGCGATGCAGTTTGAAATCGAGGGGTGCTTGTGGGCGATTTTCGATCCGCTGCATGACTCTTCTCCTTTGGTTAACGCTGATTACTATGTGGGTTTCCCTCTGACGTGGAAGTGTGGCCGTTGGTCGTGGAAGCTGCGTGGGTATCATATCTCCTCGCACATTGGTGATGAGTTCCTTCTCGATCATCCGCGCTTTGTCCGCAGAAATCCGAGCGCACAGTATATCGACTTGTTTGTGGCGTATGAGCTGATGCAGGAGACGCGTATCTTCTTCGGTTATGGTAGGATCTTCGGGGCAGATGAATCGTTTCCTATGAAGGCTAACTACTTTGGATGGGGTGCAGAATGTTATCTGCCCTATCTGCGCTGGAATGGCTGGAGACATTGTGTCGAGGGGCGTCCTTTCTTGGCGTTGTTTATGCGCAACCTTCAAGAAGATGGCTATCAGCAAGATCTCACTTTTGCTTTAGGCTATGAGTTCCATAAGCTAACAGGTCTGGAAGGTAAACTGCGCGCTTTTCTCGAATGGCACCAGGGGCATTCTTTGGAGGGACAGTTTTCTCGCTTAAAGACAGACTACTTTAGCATTAGATTATCCTACGGTTATTAGCATGGTTGATGATGAGGATCGCGACACGTTAGAGTCCGAACGAGAGCTGCCCAAAGAGGACGAGACTTTGGATGAGAGCAAGTTCATCCAAGAACAATACAAGTCAGATCCTACAACGATATGGGTCTGGCTTTTTTTCTTGGCGGCATTCTTGCTACTAGCGTGGGGGGTGGGTTCACAGCTGTCGGGTTATCTACAGCAGGGGAGCGAGGCTAAGCCGTTTCTCCAGGTGACAAATCGCGATTTCAGCCTGTTCCTATGGCAGAATCCTGAATTTATGCGGATCAACTCCAAAAATAAGTCGGCTTATCTACCGGGCTTTGAGTATTTGGATAAGGTAAATATGGTGCCCAAAACGGCGGATCAGTATGTGGTGGCTCCGCCGGAGGTGCTGTTCCGCTATCATACGTGGAGTCGTCTGTTGAAGGGCGAGTATGTGGCGCGTCCTATCCCTACTGATGAGTTCGTAGAGTTTTTGGAGTACGAGGAGGCGTGGCAGCCGGAGTATTGGCCTAAGGCTCCTGGGGCCTATAAAGAGCTGGTGCAGGGGCTTAAGCCGACATCCCATGACGATCTTCAGGCGCAGCCGTTGTCTGTGCTGCCTTTAGATGTACGTATGGCATTCCAAGGGTGGAAAAACTTTCGCTTTGAGGGGCAGCAGATCAACGATGTTAAGCCAACCTATAAGGCGATGGTGGCGTTTTTAAGGGCCCATCCTCACTACCAACGCTCCTATTGGCGCAATATTGTGGATACAGATAGGCTGCATTATTTGGTTGGTCTTACGAATGGAAAGGCTAATTCCGATGAGGTGATTCCTGCAGATCAGCTGACGCCCTTCCTTAAGGTAGGGTTCTTCAATGCTCAGAGTGCGATGAAGGAAGCTGCTTCAGGTAAGCAGGGGAAGTAATCACCCTGGGATTAAAACGTCTCGGGATTAATTGAAACATAAAGGGAAGAAGGCTTCGGTCTCTTGCATATTTTTCAGTTTTGCAAAGACTAAAAGATGCGAAAGAAAACCCGTGCCTTCTCTTTGTGTCTTCGCGCCTTTGTGTTTCAATTTGTCCTATTCTCTTTGAAGCTTCTGCTAGTAGTCGATGCCGACTTTGACAAAGCCGTCGGGATAGGTAGGGCCTCGATGGCCGATGGGGAGCTTATTCGCGAAGTAATCGTAGTAGATGCGTAGGCCTTGCTCTGCTGTCTGAATGCAATAGAAACAGTTGCTAAGCCATTCTGAGCCGCGAATAGTGCCGGCGTTGAGGTTGCATTGGAAGCGTGAGGTGATCTTCTGTTTCCAGTACTCGGCGTCGCCAAATAGCATGATGGGTGTTGCACCTGTGGCGCCTACCTTGCGGCGAACTTCTTCAAGAGTGAATTCAAAGTCGGTGCCAATGCCTCCTGTGAGGAATATGGGGAGGTCGAGATAGAATTCTGCTTGCCTTTCCACTAGTCTGTCGAGGCGGTAGGTCATCTTAGCTTCGACATAGGGATTGGCTCTCTGTTCGTTGACAACGGGTTCGTCAGCGATACGGAAGTCGACAATGTTTGCGCACGATAGAATAGAGAGTTCTTTGGCTATCCGATTACCGACTTCCATCGCTCCGGGGCCTCCTCCTGTGACGAGAGCTAGGGGGGTATCGGAGTTGAGGAGGGGATGCGATACTTGATCGCGCATCTGTAGGATTCCTGACAATAGCTTGCGAAGCTCTTGTTCGAAAACGCCTTCGAGCAAGTTTGAGCCGTAGATACCAAAGACGGTGCTGCGGAGGAAGATGTCGACACTTTCTTTTGGGACGAACATGCCTGTATCTCGGTAGGAGCGTTCGACATATTTCAAGATGTGTTTGGTTGCAGGGTCAACCCAATAAACGGGGATGGCGAATTTGTAGAGGTCGTGGAGCAAGGCGCGGTCTTCGTGTGAGAAGAAGTCTTGTGATGAGGATGATGGTTTCTGAAAGTAGATGCCTTTCAGGCATGTTTGGATTTGATCTCCGAGCAATAGTCGTTTCATTAGTGGAGAGGGAAAATGGCGCGTGAGGAGAATGCCTTGGCTGGTGATTCCGCCGACGTCTATGCTTTTGAGGAAGGGATATGAGGGCTGCTGTTCGATGAATCGTTCCAGCATCATGGCTTGTCGTGATCCATGCAGCGGGCCAGGAAATTCGTGATAGCGTGTTTCCCGCGTGATCCATTGTTCAGGTTTGAGGTTAATGAGTTGGTCGCCTTTGACGATGAAGACGGCGGCTCTGAGGTCTTCGGGTAGTGGAGCGGTCTCAAAGGCCTTAAAAAGGGTGGTGTCATCTTCCAAGCATGTCTGCAGTTGGTCGCGGTCGGCGAAGAAAACGTGTTCGCGGTAGGGTTCCAAGGTATAAAATTCGAGGGGGATATCGGTCAGTTCTCTTTTACTGCTGCCGTATAGTTCGTAGACGTCACCGGAGTGTTGGGTATCGGGTTGCAGGATAGAAGCAGTGGTATGGCGGTAGCCTTCTGAGAGGAGGTCGTCGACGACGCGGGCGAATACGGTACGGATATGCAGGGGTAGGGTGCGCACCAGCAAGATTTCATCTTCTTCGACGTTACGCGGAAGGTGGGGCTTCCACTCTTGATGGAGGCGCAGCAAGTCGCGCATGGTCACGCCGGCCATGAGGCCTTTTGCAATCGTAGGTAAGAAGCCGGTAGCGGTGTCATCGTAGATTAGGCGTCCGTGCTGAAGGCCTAGATAGGCGACGGTGCGTCCTTCCACTTTGTCGAGGATAAGGTCGCTGCTGCCATGGAGGCCACCAAGAGATAACAGGGGCTTGCCGTGTCGGTCTGATCGGCCAAACATGCGGGCGAGATAGTCGGGATTGCGGACGCGGCGGCGTTTATCGGCGGCGAAGAGCTTGCCGATCGAGGCGCCGACTTGCAGGAGTTTGAGCATCTCCCTCGCAAGGGCTCCTAGTGCACGGATGGTCACATGGACTTCAGCGGAGCCGGCTTTCTTGTCGAGTTCAAAGCTGTGAGAAATGGCGTCAACGCCGATCTGAGCTAGCGTACTTTTGACGTTGAAGAAGACTAGTTCGGGTTCGATTTCGAAGCCCACATATGTGGGAGCGATGCCTTCAATAAAGACAGTGGCTTCCGCAGTACGTTCATCGACGCGTGTTAAGTCTGTGATGGTACCATCAGGGGTGATCAGATCAAATTGGGTAGGGTCGAGATACGTTTCCATCAGCAACTTGCGGTCGGTTCAGGCTTTCGAAAAAGCATCCTTCTACCACATTGCGGTTATTAGGTCTATTGGTAGCTTCTCAAAAAGCCCTGGCGCGCTCATCCGCTTCGTTGGTCATCACGTACTAGGACTTTTTGAGAAGCTACGTCTATTGGTCGTATGCTTACCGGCGAAGAAGATGGTTGTGCGGTTTTGTGTAAAATCATTGTGTTTAGATGATGTTTTAAGTCATTTATTCACAGTATGATATGATTTTAACGGATCGATGTCGGTCACAAATAACGGTATTTGTTCGGTTAATTTGAATAACATGCTGGTTTTTAGTGTTTAGAAAAGTGGAAAGGCTGAACATAAGTAAGGCGCAAGAAAAGGGTATTACTTTGCGTGTAGGAACAGAAGCAAAGCCTCTTCACAGCTTTATGTCGAGCAAGATAATGCTCTTATAATAATGATAATCAATAAGATATGCTTTTCTATTTCTCTCGAATTGAATGAGGGCGGAGAGCAGTAAGTCAACTCTTTAGAATCGACGATTTAATTGTTCATAAGATGTTTGTGTCTTGTTCACTTTTTCTGTCAGTTTTCGGCCGGCTGCGAGAGTCTCATCTACCACATCCGCCTCCTCGGCAATAGCTAACGCCATTGCCTGGTTGCCGGCTACGGCATCTGAGATCTCTCGCCTGGCCGAAATTCTGCCCGAAAAGGTGAACAAGGCCCATGTTTGCTCTTTGCGATAATAGGAGGGTTTGCAATAATCTTAGGATTGCGCAGTTGAAATAGACTCGGTATATGGG
>CAMFKD010000037.1 GCA_945957095.1 uncultured Chlamydiae bacterium | reverse complement strand
GAAAAGATAAAATAGACTTAATGAATATAGAGTTTTTCCCGCCGCGTGGCGCATTTAGATCTTTCTGTGTAACCCTCCCCATCCTCCATTCCCCATCTCCCATTCCCCCCTTTGCGTCTTAGCGCCTCTGCAGTCTTTGCGTTAATCTGATCCCTCTCACAACGAGACTGATGGCAAACAGGCCGTATCTTTACCATCTGATCCCTTTAAAAAAATCGCTTTGATGGTCAGCCACCTGTGCTTCCTCATTTCTGGCTTCCCTCTTCTGCCGAAGTCTGCTAGGATCCAAACAAATTGGGAGGCTTAGTTGGCGATACGTGTTTGTATCTTATTGCTGTTATGTTGCTTTGCTGAGGTTATCGAAGTAACGGCGAATGATCCTCAGAAAGGCACTGGCGTTTTGATTGTTACCTACAACACCGGTCGCAATGGCGAAAGGTTAGATCGCGTACGCTTTAGGTTGATTAGCGAAAGCAAAGAACAGACGATGTATCCTCGAGCAGGCGCCTTCTACGATAAAGGTTCGGCCAACCTGCGTCGCGTGACCATTACAGACTTACCGGCAGGACGTTACACAGTAGAGTTTATCGCTCCAAATCAAGACGGCCTCTTCGGAGAGCTTCCACAACGTGAAGTGCTCATCACTGATGGTGAAATCGCCAAATTAGACCAAGCAATCAAACCTCACTACGCCAGAGTGACTGCTTCCGCTGTCCTCCCTGACCCAATACCGATGAGAGGCTTGAGCCTGCGTCTGTGCGACGGAAGTGGCACTTGTATTGCCAGCTCTCATAATGGTCAACTATCGACCAACAACCTCCTACCTGGTCATTATACGCTATTCTTCGATGAATTTATGGAATACATCCCTCCCGATCCTGTGCATTTCGATGTGACTCCCAGTGCTGTGATTGGGCCCTTTGAACGCCATTATCGACGTTACGGCGTCCCGGATAGCATAGCAGTAGAGAAGAACACACGCCCTAGAAAGCGACAAGGTGAACACGCCGATACGTTGTCACATCCCGTCCCAATAGCAGAAGTGACCATCTCAGCGTCGCCGCCCGCCAGCAGAATAGCTAATGTCTCTGCAGAACACAATGTCGCACCACAAGAAAAGGGTGTATCACCTGAGCGCTGGTCTCTTCTCTATCCTATGTCTTCTGAACATCGGCGCGTCACCCTAGATGAGGACTGACGTTGAAAGTAAGGCATCTTCTACTCATCCTTTCTACCCTAACCAGTTGCACTGTCATGCAACGTATGAACAACGCCATCGAAGAGAGTATTGACGCGATCCACCGCAATAGACAGATGGTAGACTCAAGCACACAGGTGGTCCAGGAAAATGGCCTCGTCATCGAAGCGAGTACCGCCATCGTTCGCAATAACGCAACCGCTCTGCACGTAGCTTCTGGCGCCATTAAAGAGAATATTCAAATGATAACTGAAAGTACCAAGTCAATCCAAGCAAACGCCAAAGCCATCGATGCGTCAACGGCGTTCATAGCGGGCCTTCAACACAATAATAATGCAATCATCGGAATCGCCGTCGTCATCCTTATCCTGCTTGTCACACCAACCATAGTGGGCATGTTCTTCCTCTACCGCGTCGAGAGGCGCCTGAAAGTACTCCTCGATGAAATTCAATTGCCTAAAGGTCGATGACATGAACGATGATAACACTCCACAACACATGACTATCGACAGATCACTGTTTCAACGCACATCGCTGATCCCTATTTTGGCTCTGATAGGCCTTGGTGCTGACGGCCTCTCCTCCTCTTGCTACGGTCCAGAAGAAGCTTTTCTCGCTTTGCCAAACACACCTCACCTCATCCTATATGTCGCGCTGCTGTCGGTCATCACCATCGCTATCATTAGTGCTAGCTACTGCCAAATCATCGAGCTTTTTCCGCGCGGAGGCGGAGGCTACCTAGTCGCCAGTAAGTTGTTATCACCATTTGCAGGGTTAGTGTCGGGATGTGCCCTACTCGTCGACTATGTGATGACAGTGACGATCTCAATAGCCGCTGGTGTTGATGCTTTTCTCAGTATCGTCCCCACTCACCACCATCGCTGGGGTGTTCCTATCAAGATAGCCGCTATTGCGATGCTAACGCTGATCAATCTGCGCGGCGTTAGAGAGTCGGTATTGCCTTGGATCCCCATCTTCCTTCTCTTTGTCATCACCCACCTCTTTGCCATTCTTTGGAGCTGCTTCTTCCACGCCGATGCCTTTCCAGTTGTCCTCTCTCATGTGGCTGCAGAATCCGCTTCAGTCCATTCATCCGTGGGTCTCTGGGGGCTACTCTTCCTCATCGCGCGTTCTTTCAGTCAGGGAGCCGGTACCTTCACTGGTATCGAAGCCGTGAGCAATGGGATGAGCATCATCCGAGCTCCCAAGGTGAAGAATGCCAAGCGCACGATGGTGTACATCGCCATTTCATTGTCGACTGCTGTCTTCGGCTTAGCATTGGCCTTTCTTCTCAATCAGGTATCGCCTCAAAAGGGGCAAACCATTAATGCTGTTCTCATGGGCCGTGTAGGAGAAGAGGTGGGAGGTATCTTTGGGAACTACTTTCAGGCCGTAGCTCTCTTTTCTGAAACAGCGCTTCTGTTTGTTGCCGCCCAAACAGGCTTTCTAGGTGGTCCGCAGATCCTCAGCAATATGGCTCTAGATCGCTGGTTCCCCTACCGCTTCGTCTCTCTCAGCGACCGCTTTGTCATGCGACGCGGCATCCTCCTCATCGCCATCGGCGCCTCCTCTGTGATGCTCTACGCCCATGGGAATGTCGATATCCTGGTCATCTTGTATAGCCTGAGCGTCTTCATCACCTTTTCTTTATCGCAGATTGGGATGGTGCGGCACTGGTGGCAGGTGCGCAAGAGAGCACGCAGATGGCTGAAAAAGCTTCTTATAAATGGCTTAGGCGCTCTTGTCAGTGTCTGCATCCTCACCTCTCTCATCTTGATCAAGTTCACTGAAGGCGCGTGGTTAAGCCTAGTTGCTGTGACGGCATTGGTGTGCGTAGGACTCTTCATTCGCCGCTATTACGCCATCTTCGCGGAGCGTATTGAAAGGGTACACTGGCTGATTCCCAATCGGCCTGCATCTGCTCCCCTCCCCCCTGCACCTCAGAATACGGCTGTGATGATGCTAAGTGGTATCCACGGGATGACACAGCATTCGATCGCCAACGTCCTGCACCTCTTCGGCACTTCCTTTGACCATTTTGTTTTCTTGCATGTAGGGCTGGTAGACGCCGGTAACTTCAAAGGAGAGTCAGAAGTCGAGAAGCTTAAAGCTTATGTCAACCAAGAGTCTGAAAAACTTGTCACTTTGATGCAAAGTAAAGGATACCGTGCTGAAGCCTTTGTCACCCTCGATGTTGATATCGCCGATGGCGTTGAGAGGATGGCAAAAGAGGTCTTAGAACGTTACTCGAATGCCGTTTTTATCGGCGGCCAGCTCGTCTTACCGCAAGAAACAGCCATCACGCGCTGGCTCCATAACCAGACACTACACACCATTCAGAGGCGTCTTTACGCGAATCAATACCCCCTTATCACCGTTCCTATCTATTTCGATGACAAAGAGCTCAAAGTCATGGCCTTTAATCCTATTAAGACAACACTATTTAATAAGCCATCGAAGGCCCTGTTTACCGCCCTCCCCATCAAAATCGAAAAAAGTGACGACGAGCACCCAAGGTAAACAAGTAACTTCTCAAAAAGTCCTGCCACATGATGACCTAGCGTAGCAGGCCATCATGTGGCAGGACTTTTTGAGAAGTTACGTAGACAAGGCCACGATCAGATTTGCATTAAAACATGCATTTGCATGCACCAAACCCGTTTTGGGCGTAAGCACACACCTCCCAACAGCCGCTTGAATTCGCAACTGCAGCTAGAAAAACCCCTCCTATGACAAGAATGACAGGAATCGCAACAAGGCAAACACAGACTTTTTGACCCTCGCTGAGATCTGATTGTTCTAGGGAATTGGCTGCGTTCCCAACCGCAGAGAAAAAATCATTCACTTGATTTGCTTTACTATATCCAAAAACAACCTTACCAGCATTGTCTTGATTGTAACTCACTCTATCAAACATAAACACCTCCAAGTTTGTTTTATTTATGCATAAATTATATATAAATTATTTTTAATTGTAAAGTTATTTTTTACATACAACTTAACAAACTGAAACAATACTATGATTCGGGCTAGAAATTTTCGGGGATTGCAGTAATTTTGAGGTTTATCTTCCAATTTTCATGGTAATTGACTCCATTCATAAAAAGGGAATGTTAGCGTAGAGTGCCTTTACCTATATAAACGGTGGACGATGGACATGATAGACGTAACAGACTCAATGGACAGCATGAGGTAATTGCAGAAGTCCATTACGCCTATGCTGTCCATATTTCAGAACTAAGAGGAGGATTTAGGCTGCTCTTCTTCGCCTACAGGAACGACATCGGCAATGGCGGCTTTGAGAAACTCGATTTTACTGCCGTCGACCATCTGAACGATGACGGTGTTTTCTTGCACTTTGTGAACGGTACCGATGATGCCCATGGCTGTGACTTTATCGCCTTTTTTCATCGAGGCGCGTTTGTCATCCGTTTCACGACGTCTCTTTTGTTCTGGACGCCACAGAATAAAGTAAAAGAACAGCAAGGCGATACCGACCATGATCACGGTCTGCCAGAGGCCTTGGTCGCGCGGAGGCATGGGGGCTTCTTCAGCAAAAACAGTCGTCGCAACAAAGCACGAAAGGGCGGCGAACAAACCAAGCAATCTGTGAATCATCATCTTTTCCTCATTCAGGGTATAGGCGGCACACGCGCTGATAGAACTCACTCAATGTGCCTTGGTGAATAGCTTGTCGCAATTGTCGCATGAAGTCGAGATAAAAAGCCAGATTCTGCATGGATACAAGGGTCAAACCTGTGATCTCGTCGACATTGAGCAAGTGGCGCACATAGGCCCGGGAGAACTGAGATGCATAGCAATCAAGCTCAGGGTCCAGTGGTGAGAAATCATCGGCATAACGCCCAGCCTTGATCGAGATCTTCCCTTGCCAAGTGAAAGCAGTGCCATTACGAGCATTGCGCGTCGGCATCACGCAGTCAAACATATCAATCCCCCGCATCACCGCTTCGAGGATATTGCGAGGTGTTCCCACACCCATCAGGTAGCGAGGCTTATCCTGTGGGAGGTAGGGTTCTGTCGCTTCAAGCATGTCATACATCATATGAGCAGGCTCGCCAACACTCAAGCCACCAATTGCCATGCCATCAAAGTCCAGCGAAGCCAGCGCTTCGGCTGATTGACGCCGCAAATCGGGATGGACCCCTCCTTGGACAATACCAAAGAGGTTTTGATGCTCTCCCAACTGATAGTTTCGGCAGCGCTGTGCCCATTGCCATGTACGCTCCACAGCTGCTTCCACGCCTTTGCGGTCACAGGGATAGGGGGGGCATTGATCGAAGGCCATGACGATGTCAGAACCGAGCGCTTTCTGCACCTCCATGCTTTCATCAGGTCCAAGGAAATGGCGTGAGCCGTCGATATGCGACTGAAAGAAGACGCCATCAGCTGTGATTTTATTCAGTTCCGACAAGGAAAAAACCTGGAAGCCGCCGGAATCAGTCAAGATAGGCCTCGACCAGCGCATAAAGCCGTGCAATCCGCCCGCTGCTGCAATGATCTCTTTGCCTGGGCGCAGCATGAGATGGTAGGTGTTGCCTAAGATAATTCTGGCATCGATTTCTTCCAGCTGACGATTGGTCAGCGTTTTAACACTAGCGCGCGTGCCAACCGGCATGAAGACAGGCGTATCGATGATACCATGGGCCGTCTCGATCTGCCCTAAACGAGCTTTGCTTGTCGTATCGCGAAAGGAAATGGTAAAGCGCATGATATCAACCTGAGAAATCTAACAACACGATATTTTCTATATGGATGGTATGAGGAAACTGATCGATCGGCTGCAACGCCTTGACCTGATAGCCATGTCGCATGAGCTGTGCGATATCAGCGGCTTGTGTCACAGGGTTGCAAGAGACATAGACAATCTGCCGTGGACGCAGGCACACGAGGTGTGCAATGGCCTTATCTCCAAGCCCTGCTCTAGGTGGATCGACGATGACAAGGTCTGGAGGCTCCAAGTGCCCTTGCTGTCTCAGATCCGCCAACACCTGTGCTACGTCGCCAGAAAAGAACTCGATATTGGTGAGCCCATTGAGCTCGGCATTGCTTCGAGCATCTAAGACGGCTTCATGTGACAGCTCAATACCCACCACCCGACGGACGTGGCGCGCAGCTGCCAGCCCCAAGGTTCCCGTCCCACAATAGAGATCATACACCACCATGTGCGGTTCTAGACGTGCAAGCTGAAGTGCTAAGCTATACAGTTTCTCCGCTTGGTATGTGCTCGGCTGAAAGAAGGCTGTTGGACTGACTTTACAACGCAAAGGCTCAGGACTACCCATGATATACAGTTCTTCGCGAATGTGGTCCAAGCCGCCTAGATGAATTTCATAAAAGCTTGTAGGAGTTCCCTTAGCAATCTGCTGAATGCGCAAAAAAAGCGCTAGCGTACCCTGTGGTGGTGTAACAGCCTGCTGCATCGCCTCCACCCAATTGGTCATCTGTTGGCGGCTGAGCGCAAAGTCTGGATTGCCCGATACAGTAAGCATCGCCATACGGTCGCCGCTGCGCATTCCTTCCCGCAAGGTCAACGTCCGTAAAGCACCAGAATCACGATAAGGATGATAGGCCTCTACCCCAGCAGTCGCCCACCAGTGCCGCGTCACCTCGAGAGCCTTCATAAACCAGGGAGTCACCAGGTGGCATTCCTGCAATGCTACGACCTTCTGCCCTCCTCCACTCATCATCAAGCCAAGATAACGCTCTCCCTTGGCATCGCTGGAAAAGGAGAATTCCATCTTATTCCGATAATGCCAGGGCGGCTCGCACCCCACAATAGACGCCACATGAGTAGCGGAGGTCATAAGGGAACTAAAGGCGCGGTGTACCGCCTGCTCCTTATTCTCAAGTTGCTGTTGATAAGAGAGATGCTGCCAGCGGCACCCGCCACAAGCGCCAAAATGACGGCAGCGCGGCTCAATGCGTTGAGGTGAGGGCTCTGTCATCTGCTCTAAACGCCCTTGATAAGCCCCCTTGCGTTTGCGATGATAAGTCACCTCAACCCGATCACCCGGCATCGTCAAGGGAACGGCGATAGTATCCACCGATCCATCCGCTCGTAGCAATTCACCGCTGCCATAGCCATCAGATGTAAAAGCTGTGATCGACACCGCAGCTCTATGCGGCTCTTTTCGTTTCGCCATCGCTAAGGATCCATTATGAGAATCAAGAATAGGAAGGAAGAATACAGGATTGAGAATAGAGAAGCTAGTGTGTGGTATATGTTCATGGGGTAGTTTTTTCGTGCCCGTGCCCGTGTGCGTGCCCATATGCATTGTATGCAGAAGACTTGAGAAAACGATAGGAATGATATAACGATAAAAACTAACTACTAATATTTAAGAATTTATTACCACAGAGCACGCAGAGAACACAGAGGAAAGACAGGGAAATGAGAGATCTTTTTTCGATTTTTACGAAGGTATTGTGTTTGTTTTTTTCATTTCCCTCTCTGTGCACTCTGTGGTGAAAATGTCGCTTAGCTTAATGCATATGTAGCCTACCCGTGTCCGATTACAACCTGCGTTTCAGGCCATAGACTTCGGGAACGGGCTCGAATTGGGATATAGGTGAACAAAGTCGAAAAATAAAAAGGGAGGCCTTGCGGCCTCCCCTAAAGCGTATACCCTGTCAAGGAGTAAGCTTAGAAGTGCGCTCTGCGCTTTGCAGGCAACTTAGCTGTTGGACGCTTTACAGAGAAAGGACGTGGACGGGCAGCCGCTTTTGCTTTCGCTTTTGGCTTAGCTTTTGCAGCTGGCTTCGCCTTATGAGCCGCTTTTGCAGGCTTCTTCTTGCTAGCAGCAGGTTTTGGGCGACCTTTTGTCTTCTTCTCAGTTTGGATTGACTCTTTACGATAACGCTTCGCTACCTTTTCCAGAGATACTGTACCAGTACGTACACGCTGAGAAGCGGCTTTGTTGCCGTTAACAGCTTTCTCTAGGTCAGATTGAAGAGCGTTCAACAGAGATCTGATCTCATTAACAGTTTGTTGTAATGCCATGCCGGAATCCTCCGTGTTGAAAGTTCATGACGTATTCAGAAATAAATAACTTGCTCTATATTGCGCAACATTTTTCTTGATTCACGCGCATTTGCGATTCAAAAAAAAGCGCTCAAAACAGCGCCGAGACCGGGAGCTCCCTCCCAAATGCCTACAACGGCACGATTATAGAAAATGCTAGATTACCTCACAACAACAATTGTGCTTTAGACAGGTAAATGAGAAAAGGTAGCGGGCTGAAAGCGGGCTGAGAACCGGCATGCTTTCGTCTTCTACGTCTTTTCTTCGAAAGGTTATAATAAACGCTCTGGCATCACTGTGAAGCATATTTTTCTGTCATTGACAGCTCTGTTTCAATTCGAAGGGGATCTCCCGCCTCTCATAAAATCCAGGCGCTAGTTTTTATAGGTTGTGTAGGCTATGATATTTACCAAATGAGACTATTTCACATGAAAGCCACCACCTTTACAGCCTTACTGGTGCATACCCTGCTCTCAACAACGCCATTCATGGCTATTTGTGATTGCAGCCTGCTGGAGAAAGGCGCCAGAGCCCATGCTGATGCATCTTTTGATGACGCCATTGCCTATTACGAAAGAGAGCTAGAGGCCGTTTCCCGGAACACCCACCTCGACAGCACAGCAGCAAGGCAAGCAAAGATGGAAGTAACCAAACGTATCGCACAGGCACACCTATCGGCCGGACGCCATCATGATGCGATGGCCATTTTAGAAGCCTATCCGTACTCGGATCACGATCCTTTATTGGCCACCACTTATCTAGCGGACGGTAACCCACGGGCTGCCATTGCGATTCTATCGCGCTCGCAGCAAGAGGCTACCTTAGATCAAGAGACCTTATGGCAGCTAGGGCGCGCTTACTACCTTGCTGGCGAGCCGGAAGAAGCAAAGGCAATCTTTGAGCTCTTCGCACCCGAACGAGATAACCACCTCTATGCTCTCAGCCAGATCTATCTCTCACGCCTAGCTATTGACCAACGCCACTACCGAGAAGCTCTACAGCACTTACAGACAGCTGGAAAAGTCTTACCACCAGGCGACGTCTTAAGTTATGAGCGCCATTTTTTAGCTGGCGACGCCCTCTTCTTGTTACAAGACTATCTCGCTGCTGCCGACGAATATGAGCGCTCTCTGCCTGCGAAGAATAGCACAAAAGTGGACTGGGCAGTCCCCGCACAAAAGCGTATTGCCTCTAGTTATCTTGCCATAGCTGACCAAGAGGGAATGGATAAGAATCAGCGCAGCCGTTTCCTGCAAAAAGCTTTCGACGCTCTACAGGTATTACAACAGACCGCTCTTGATGACGACACCTGGCTAACCCTTGGCAGATACTACATTGTCCGTGGACGCCGGATGCATGACCTTGCCGCTCTGGCTCAGGCAGAAGCAATCTTAGGTCAAGCTAATCTCTTCTCTTCTCGCGAAGCACAAGCACAAGCACTTCTTCTACGTGCTGAAGCTGCCCCCACTTATCGCGATCGTGACAGCCTCTATCGCCAGATCACAGACACCCCGCAACACCACGGTGCTATCTATGCACAAGGCTGGTATTTGCGCGGCATCAACGATTTGGAAGAAGCTAAGCTACAGTTAGTTACCGATCATAATGAACAAGAGATCGCACTCGTTGAAGGAGCTCTCCGCTCATTAAAACGTGCCTTTGAACTCTCTGTTTCGGAGGATCCACACCTAGCAGGTCATGCGGCTATCGCGACAGCTAAGGCCTACCTCCTGGTAGATAGTGATCGCGCCAATACGGATGGCATCGCCTTTATCGAACGGGTGGTGAGGCGCTACCCAGAGGTTCTCGAGGCACTGTCGGACCCCGACGAACTCTTCTATTTACAAGCTCAGCTGACAGCCAGACGCTACCCCGATAAAGTAGAGAGCCAAGTGAACGATTTAATCCACCGCTTTCCCCAAGGGCGGTTTGCTGATTCGGCACTATACCTATTAGGAACGGAACAGTATCGCCGTGGAGATATCCTTCCAGCACGTGAGACGTGGGAAAGGCTAACCACCGCGTTTCCGCAATCTTCCTATGCCGGTAACGCCTATTATTGGCAGGCGCGGACTCTAGAGGCAGTTGGAGATCGGGGGGCTGCCTACCAAGCTCTTCTGCGCAAGGTCTATACAGAATATCCTCATTCTACGGCAGCTGCTGAAGCTTACTATAGCTGCTATACACCTGCTGAATACCTGCAAGGTAATGCAGAAGCACTGGCACACTTAGAAAAGTTACCCACTCTCTTTCCTAGCTCACCCATCGCTACGCAAGCCTTTCTATTAATTGGTCTAGACTATAAGAGGACGCGGCTATCGCCCGAAGGCAAGGTGCTGCGCAAACGCAACTGGAATAAGGCAATACAAGCCTTTCAAGATGCCGAAGCCCACAGCAACACGTTACAGCAGCAAGGGCTGGTCTCTATCGACATCCAGGATACGTTAACCGCGCAATGTTACCGTGCCAATCTAGAACGCGCTCTGGCTAACCTTGCCGTTGCTTCCGAATCAGAAGGTGCCAAAAAGCATATCTATCTGGAATATGCCATCGACATGTTTGAGAAGCTGATCGCACAAATCGAAGATCCGCAGCGCCCCTTGCCGCCAGCTGTTACAGAAGGAGAGCCCTATCCCCTCCTCTTACAAGAAGCCAGTTACCACCTTGCCTTGGCTTATGCCCTGAATGGCGACGACGAAGCAGCAGACAGGGTATTAAACACCATGTTACATCATTATGAGACCGCCGGTATCACTCGGAGCTATTACCTATCGCGCGTGCGCTATCAGCAAGCGCGTATCGCTCAGCGTGCCAAACACTTTGAAGAAGCGCTTTCTCTTTTAGCCTTGTCGGAAGAAGCAGCCAAAGGTAAGGTATTAAGCTCAGAAGAAAAACTTGACCTATGGCTTCAACGCAGCACTTGTTATCGTTCTTTAGGCCTATTAGACCAGGCGATGCTGGAGCTATCGCGCATGATCAACGATGACGCCATCTCAGGACAACGTATCCAAGCCATGTACCTCCGTGCTGAGATCTATGAGGAACAAGGACGTCCCGAACTCGCCCACAAGCAGCTCGAAGCCACCGCAAAAAAGGGTGGCCCCTGGGCTCAACAAGCTAAAGAAAAACTAGATAGAGATTACCGTTATGACTGATGCATCCACGCTGCTCGCCACCCTATTTTTCTATAGCTCCAACTGGAACCTGCTCCTGCTCATCTTAGGTGGCTGTTCCATCCTAGGCTTGGCTATCTTTCTGGAACGCATGATCCAGCTCCGTCGCGCTGAAATCGACACAAACAAGTTCATCATCAACTTGCGCCGTGTCTTGAAGGAAGGAGACATCACCGAAGCCATCCACATCTGCGATAGCGCCGGTGGCTCTATTGCCAACATCGTCAAAGCAGGCCTGATGCGGCATCAGCGCGATAAGGAGCAAATCGAGGGCGCCATGGAAGTATCTGGCCTGATCGAAATCGCCCACTTAGAGAAAAATGCGAGAATTCTTTCTATCATCGCACATATCGCCCCACTCATCGGGTTGCTAGGCACTGTACTAGGCTTTATCCAAGCGTTCGGCGAGATGCGCGCCAGTGGGTTAGTCGATATCTCTGCCACTCGCATCGGCGAAGCGATGGAATATGCCCTGGTCTCCACCGCTGCAGGCTTGGTCGTCGCTATCCCGGCAGTCATCGGCTACAACTATATCGTCAGTAGAGTTGAAGGATTTGTCCTAGAAATGCAAACGACATCAGCCGAAATCGTCGACTTGCTGCTACAGAGGAAAGAGGAGCTAGGCTACTAGGTATATGCGTTTTAAAGCTAATCTCAAACCATCCAGCAGCCTCATCGACCTGACGCCACTAGTCGATGTTATCTTCCTAATGCTCATCTTCTTTATCGTCACATCGGATGTCCTCCCACTGAAATCGCTACATATTGAGAACCCGGAATTGAAAGCCGACTCACTCCCCCTCACAACACAATTGCTGATCGTCGTCGACGCCCAAGATGTCATCTACGTGGGCTCAAAAAAAGCTATTGTAGACTTAACATCTCTTCCCGAAGCCCTTAACACAGAGGTAAATACTCTCAAACAACAGTACGGAAACTTTCATCCCACCATCGTCCTAAGCCTCGATCGACGAGTGGAATATGGCACGTTTCTAAAACTCTTCTCCATCGTACAAGAGGCTGGCCATCGCATCCGCTTAGTCTACAAACCAACAGAAGAGCAAGCTTCAGAATACCTATAAGGCAACACCCTAATGCTAAAAGCGCAGCGACATCCACGCAGCCAAGAAGTCACGCTAACGATGAGCCGAACGCGCTCATCGTTACAGTCGCGGACACTCTGGCTAGCCCTAGCGATCGCTCTAGCCCTACATCTGGCTGCTTTAGTGCTCTTTCGCCTCCCCATCCTGAAGATTTATTCTCTACCACCGACATCCACAGCATGGGTAGAATTTGATCCATCCGGCACATCCTCAGCTGAAGCAACCTGGCTGCCGCACGCCTCTCCACTCCTCCTCCCCTCACATCTACTCATCGACAGAGAGACCTTGCCAACTGCCCACCTTCCGCTCTCACACCAGCAAGCTCTTGCCAACGCACATCAACGCTTGCTTCTCCCTTCCTTCCAGCAAGCAGAAGGGTTAGAAAATATGGCGTTGTTCATCCCCTCTCCGCTTCCACAAGGAACCAGAACATGGGTTCAGGTTCATGTGTCGGGTCCACTGGCAGAATGGCCTCTAGTCGATGATGGGAATGATACCTCAATTCCCACACCTATTTCAGACTGCTGCCTGCGGTATAGCGTCAAAGTCGACGTCCAACGAGGAGAGGTTTGTTGGTACACATTACTAACCCCTGCACAGATCGACACACAGCGCCTAGCTGACACCATTGTGCAGAACATGCGGTTTGCCAAAGATGATGTCCCTTCCTTATTAACGGGAGAGGTTGAAATCCACTTTCAGACAGTAAGAGAGCTGAAATCATGATTGAGATCGCGCCAGACACCGCTTTTCTTCTTTACATCGGGTTGATGTTATTGCTGCTATTAGGCACCTGGACCTACCACCTATACCGCAGCAGCAAGCGCAAATTGGTCCTCACAGAATATGAGCTGTCCGTCTGCGAGTATTGCCACTTTGCCTACCTGGCTACAAGGGGTGACAAGCTATCGCGCTGCCCTCAATGCAAGGCGTTGAATAAGGAAGGGAGATAGGAAGAAACATGCGCCTGTTAACAGTCTCATTGTGTGAACGACAGCAATTCCCGCTAAATATTACCCACTCATTTTTAGGAATTTATCACCACAGAGTGCACGGAGAACACAGAGAAAAAATAGAAAA
>CAMFKD010000036.1 GCA_945957095.1 uncultured Chlamydiae bacterium | reverse complement strand
ACAATCGCCGTTAACGCATATAACACCAAGGTGATGAAAGTCAGAGGAAGCCGATAGTAGGCACTTTCAGCCTCAAGCTGGTGTGTGGTGGGATAGTAAAGCGCTTTGCCGGCACCCTGACGAGATAACGTCCCAGATAGCTGTTTGTATCCTAGCAACAAGTCAGCCGTAAGCCCATCCAAGTCACCCGCCTGGTAATGCGTGCGAATCCGATCAAAGAGGGCATCGGGGTAGAGCGTGAAGTTGCCAACAGGTACGATGGCTCCATGAGCACCATCTATGACATGGACATCGACAGCACGAATAGAGTACCATTCGCCATCGGCTAAGCGGCTGGGAAGCAAGCGCAAGTCCGTTCCAGCCTCTAGAAGGCGCTGGCGCAGCGGTAACGACCCTTCGACAAGTGGTGGCATAGCCTTGTGCCCACGAGGCTGATGTTGTTCAAAAGCTGTCAGGCTATTCCACAAAGCTGTTAACTCATCCAATACGGCCTTATTACCGCTCTGGGGAAGCGTTAAGGTTCCTAGCACGTCACCAGGGGCAAGCCAACGCCATAAAGGTCCAGTTGGTTTTTGCACTAATACTACCGTGTCACTTCGCAGAGTTACCCATAAACCAGGCGCTAAGGCTGCTAATTCAAGACGAGTGGCTCCGCTGCGGTTGCTAGGACTGCGAACCGCTTCACTAAAGGCGTGAATTGCCAATGCCTTGACGACAGCGAGATTGCTCTCCCTATCGTCCAAAAACGCATGGCGCAGCTGATGATAACTAAAGCGGTTATCATGAGGATTAAGCCGGAGCAGGTTCTTAACCTCGACACTTTGGATCCAAAACAGCGGAGTGTCATCCCAAGGAGCGTGACCTCGTTCATCGAGAAGCCACAGAAAGTCGACAGCTGTAAGTTTCTCAGGACGCAGCGACTGCGCATGATAGAAGTCATATAGCCATAGGCGCGCTGCCGCCTCTAGAGGACGGATACGACCCTGATAAGCCACGGGCAACTGCGAAGTGTCGGCCACCAACCACAGAGACCATAGACAACATAGGAAACATAGTAATCGTCGTAGCATGTGCGACACGATAGCAGTCGCCTACCTAAGATCTCAAGTGGTTAATTTATCTCCGGCGTGTAAAGAGCAGACCAATGCCCAAGACCAATGCCAATGCCCCTGGGTAAGTAAGAACATACTTAAATGGATCATGATTGACGACAATCTGCACCTGTCGGACCGCCATGTCGTTAGGGGGGGCGATACCAGCCAAGTAGAAGCGATAGCCATCAGGGGTTTCATGAACATGGTTCATACTGAGGACAACCTCATCAGCACTCCCATCTCGACGATCGGTGACTGTAACACGCGCCTCATAGCTATACGGTTGTGAGCTACTTGGATGGCTCACCTGTTGGGCATGATGAAGGCGAAGACGATAAGGGATATCACAACAGGCTGGTTGATAGCGCACTAGATAACTGCCATTGAGGATAGGCCAACGGATCCCTTGCCCCGCACGATCGAACGTGAGTGGCACCTGCTCCTGCTTATCGCCTTCAGCCGCTTTCAATAAAACCAAAGGAAGGTTGTCTTCTACCTTTGTGCTCGGACGTTGAATGACGTGCAGCCGTGTGACAGGAGCTTCTAATGCCGGCATCACGCTGCTCTCAACGGCGTAACCATCGAAACCATTGCGATAGGCGACCAGTGACTCCAGTGTTTCACGACGGAACAGCTCGCTGGCTACATGCCCTTCGGTATCAAAAAACCATAGCTGGCTATCCTCATAGGGGTCACCAACAATGACAAGAGATGGGCGTCGCGATAATGTGAAGCGAAAAGGTGATATCGAAAGCATTGAGTGTGCTCCCGTAGACAGTGGTAGGACAATCTTCTGGGCATTTAGATGGTAGGGTTCCCATAGATCTAGTTCGAGCATAGGGGTACCAAACCCTTCCACGACACTAAAGTCTAAATCAAGCTTCCCTTTGACAACACCTTCATTAAAAGCAAAACCATCCTGCAACATCTTGTACAATGGAATCGTGCCAAGCACACGTTGTGTGATCGCATCCGATACCGTTAACAGAAGTCCATCGAGGTAGGCTTGAGCCGCCAACAATTCGATATCAGAGGTGGTATAGCTGTGGAGGTCCCATTCGACAGAATCGTCGTAGCTCTCACCCAAACGCATTGAAATGGCTTTGGCTAACGGCTCACCAGCTGTCCACTTCTTTACCCCCACCGGAGGTAAGCCGCGAATATAAGCCTCGTCGCCTTTGATCCAGAATTCCAGCTTTTCACGCGAGTTGCGCCGCCACTCCATTAGGCTTAGCTGTAGGTTAGAAGGCAAGTCACCGCCGCCATTAATAGGCCAGTAAGTTACGGCGTGTGGTGATGTCACCTCGATTGCTTCACTATTCGCCAACATGACCTTCTGGCTACCGCTACCTTCTACCAGGCTCATGTTCCCCTGCAAGCCATAAAACTGTTTGCCAATCGCCCCAGCTAACAGCATCAGCAAACCTAGATGGGTGATCAAAAATGGAGCATGGCGACGTTTGAATGGCCAGCGCCGCAATGCAGCAATCAAGATATTGACAAAGAAGAGCGCTAGCAAAACGGTGAATAGTGGGCTACTGAAGGTCAGCATCGCAGCGTAACGATGAGAGTCGGTTAACGACTCTAAAATAGTCCCTGCAATCACATAAAGAGCTGTGGAAACGATGAGAATGACGGCGAACAGCACACCGCCTAAAAAATGATAGAGGCGCCTCATAACGTGGATGGCACCTCCTGAATCAGCTCAAAGCTCATCGCGAACGCTTCGATGTCTGCTCTGTGTCGCTGCAAGATTGCTTGTGGACCCGTTACTTTAATCGTATAATCGCTGCGCATCTGCCGAAAAAAGCTCTGTTCAGCAGGACTGCCCGGAAGCTGCAAAGCACGATAATGAGCCGGACTGAGCTGCATAGCCCATGCCAGAATGCCATCAGCCGCTAATCGCAAACCTGTAAAGCCGCCGTGAGAGACTGAACATACCTGGCTGTCGGTAGAAGATGTCACACCCATTTGACCTTGCCAGCGTACAATCTGCGCCATAGGCGGAATCCGCTGTGTTAAGCTGTCAGAGGGAAAGTTATGCACAACAATCTTGACAGCGCCATCCCCCACCACAAACTCACATAACGCCATAGTGGTGTCCGTCATATAAGCTGTGGTCAGCGGATCACCGCGTTTCCACTCCTGTGGAACACGTGCACGGTAAACAGGATAGCCATCTCGTCCCGCTATCTCCTGCCATGGATGTCCAGGCACTGGCGTCCGAGAACAGCTAGCGAAAGCTAATAACAGTGTAAAAATAACGCGCATTAGCGGCATATCGTGTCAATCCACCAGAGTTCTAAGCAATCGCGACATCGGGACAACAGGCTGTTGCGCAACAAAATCCTCCCATTCATCGGGACGAATCCACAGGAAATCTTGGTATTCATCTAACGGAGGCTCAAAATGCTGCATTACCACCTCCCTGACATCAATGATGTAACAGAGCTCTAACGCATGGCCACTCCAGTCCTTAACAGCGGCTACAGCTGTAGTGCAGAGAACTTCAGAACTCTTAATTCCCACTTCTTCCGCTAGCTCGTTAAGGAGCCCACGGCGCCCATCCAACCGGCCATCAATAACAGCTCCGGGGTCCAGGCCGCCTGAAGGAGCTAGCTCCCAAGTATTGGGATAGGAGACGACATCAGGCGAACGCAAGGCGACGAGAAGCTTGCCTTGGCAGCGAGTGATGCCGTTAACCGCCAAAGGGAAGGTGCCTAATTCACGACCTAACGATGGTTCACAATATCCCGCTAACGCATAGCGGTAAGGCATCCAATGCCCAACAATGCGTTCGGAAGAGATATCGACCGCATTAAAGATGATCCCGTTGAAAAGCTTATCCCCCCTAGCAGACTTCTCAAGACGCCAGATAGCCTCAACACGCTCTTCCAAATAGGGTGGGACATTAAGGGTGCCGCGCTCATCGATCTCGATGACGACATCGTCATTGACTCTAACAATTTCGGATTCACTCTTCACTCCAGTCGCCCTCCTGGATACCCTCTCCAGCCGAAATACGGTTGACAGCTTTCTTTCCTTCTAACAACGGCAAGTGTTTGGGATGCACACCGCGCTTACGCAGTCCTGGGCGTAAGATGTCGATATTGATCCCTTCGTGGAAAAGATCGCCCTTGGAGATATGTTGGGTAGCCTGAATACCTCGCCGGCCAAAATGGTACATCTCCTCTTCAGCTTTATCGACCAATTTATGCCCTGTTCCCAACATGATTTCGGTACTGCGAATCGCCTGTACCATCGCCTTTAGCTCACTAGGAGTGACAGCAAAGAAGTGGTCAGGACCAGGTAACCGGTTATCTAACGTATAGTGCTTCTCCACAACAGCAGCCCCTAAAGCCACTGCGGCCACTGGGCCATAGATAGGGTGACGCGAATGGTCAGAAAAGCCTACCGCTAACCCAAAGCGCTGCTGAAGCCATGGAATGACGCGCAGGTTGAGGCTTTCTGGAGGCGCAGGATAACGCAACGTACATTGCATAAGGGTTACAGGACCAGCGTCATGCTGCTCCAGGAAGTCCACAGCCCAAGCAATATCTTCTTCAGTACTCGCACCTGTTGACACCAAGATAGGCTTGCCGCTAGCAGCTGCCAGTTCGAGCAAGCGCAGATGATTGATTTCATAAGAGGCGATCTTATGCACCTCAACGTAAGGGTCGACAGCAGCGAAATCAGCGGCACTAAAGGGTGTCGACATAAATTGAATGCCGACTTCTTGGCAGTAGTGATGAAGCTCTGGAATCATCTCGTAAGGCATCGATAGATCTCTAAAGAGCTCTCCAATGTCGCTATGGACGCCTGATTCTTCTAGGTACTTGACCTGCCCCGCCTGAGCCACATAAACCGTTTCGGCCCGATATGTTTGGAATTTAACCGCATCAGCACCAGCTTCCACAGCGACATCAATAAGCGCTTTAGCCATCTTCATGTCGCGCTCTGGTGTTCCCATGCGCCAGTTTGACCCTGCTTCTGCAATGATGAAAACGTGATTATCCTTTGTCATAGACCTCTCCTGTCAGCCCCGACACTGTGCGTTGCTGAACGTGCATATTAAGCATTTGCCAATCTGGGTGTGTCTGCAACACAGTCAAGATGTCATCTGTGCCAAACGACGGTTTAACTGGATAGAGCGCTGTGATGATATGAGAGATTAAGGCAAAGTCCTCCGGGGTATCCACTACCCAACGATAAGCACCTAATGCTTGTTTTCCTACGACACTGCCAAGAGGAAAGCTCTTCGGATGGCGGTAAAGATAAGGTGTCACATGCTCCCGCTCATCGTCCGCTTTCGCTTCCTCGGCAGCTTTATCCAGCGCAAAGCGAGAGAAGACCTCCACCTCATACCCTCTAGGGTAGCGTCTCTCAATGAAGTTACTGACGATCTCATAACGGGGATAATGTTCCAAAAAGAAGGCAATGGATTCGTCAATGACGGCTGGATCAATCAGTGGACAGTCAGCACAAATGCGGACAATGATTGCAGCATCACTGACTTGGGCAGCCTGTAAGTAGCGTCCTAGAACATCTTCGCTACTCCCTCGTACAACAACGACCTTCTCCTGATCACACAACGCCGCAATGGCGTCATCCTCGATGCGTGTCGTCGTCGCTACGACTACATGCGTAGAGAGAGAAACGGCGCGCAAGCGCTCCAAGAGATACCCAAGCAAGGGCTTATCTAGCACCTGCTTCAATACCTTGCCCGGCAAACGAGTCGAACCCATTCGCGCTTGCACAATGATCACGATACGTGGACGTTCTCCAATCTGCATACCTGACAGAGTAAACGATTAGGCAGAACGAATCCAGCCCTACTTCGATGCAGTTTTGGCAACGCCTTTCTTCCCCTTTGCTTCTCGTCTGCGTGCCATCATACGTCGCCACCCTTCTGCCGTTTGAATCTTCTTCGCTATGACGACATCGTTTTCTACCACAACCGCTTTAACGGTAGAACTTTTCGTTGCTTTCTTTGGTGCCATAACCCACCTCTGGTTGCCTATTCCCATGCGGAATATGCAAATAGCGGGCCAGAGGAGATCTGGATGAACATAAAGGACGAGCAAGCTTATGCTCTTCTAAGGATGAATGAAACACAAAGACACTGAGGCACAAAGGGGGGATATGGATTCCTTCACCTTTGTGCCTTAGTGTCTTTGTGTTTCATTTTATTCTATACTTAAAGGGCTATTTTTTTCAGGTAGTCGAGGAGAAGCCGCACACCAAAACCGGTGGCTCCTTTAGGCCGATAACGCTTAGCCTCATTGGCATACCGTGTAGCGGCGATATCGAGATGAGCCCATGGCGTCTTATCGACAAAGGCCTGTAAGAACAAGGCCGCAACGATAGAGCCGCCACCGCTGCCGCCCACGTTGCGCAGATCGGCGCGCTCTGATTTCAGAGCGCTTTTATAGTCTTCTATTAGGGGCAGCCGCCAAAGCCGTTCGTAGGTAGCCTCTCCACTCTCTAGCAACGCTGTAGCCAGCTTGTCATCATTAGACATCAACCCTGCTACCTCATCCCCTAGAGCGATGTTGATAGCCCCCGTTAATGTTGCTAAATCGATAAGACGTGTTGGCTTAAGGTGTTTGATCGCATAGGCCAATGCATCGGCAAGGATCAATCGCCCTTCCGCATCGGTATTACCAATCTCTACTGTAAGGCCATGATAAGAGCGATAGACATCGCCTGGCTTGTAGCTACGCGAGCCGATGCAGTTTTCAGTAGCCGGAATAACTCCAACGACATTGACCTTCAGACGTAACTCTGAAGCCGCTTTGATCGTCGCCAACACCGCCGCAGCACCCCCCATGTCAGTGCGCATGGTCTCCATCCCCGTCGCTGTCTTGAGGCTAAGGCCACCAGTATCGTAAGTCACCCCTTTGCCTACCAAGACAGTGCGATCGCTGCTTTTGGGAGCGCCGCGATATTCGACGATAATAAAACGTGGCTCCAAAACACTGCCTCGACTCACAGCGAGAAGAAGCCCCATCTCCTCTTTAACGATACGCTTCTTGTCAAAGACAATGACAGAGAGACTTTTGGCACCTTTTGCGATCTTCTTAGCCATCTCTGCTAGGTATTCTGGTGTGACATCATCAGCATTACCATTCACTAAGTCCCTAGCAAAACACACCGCCTTGCAGACCACATTCGCATCGCGAGCTGCTGCCGTACCATCGATGATAGCAAAGCTATGGACCAACCGCGGTGCTTCAGGGCCTGATTTTTTTTTATGCGTCAGATAAGCATAGTTAGAGAGATAGAGCCCTTCGACAACAGCAGCGGTGACATCATCCTCATTGTGGTGAGGAACAGCAGGAAGCAATACGTTGACATCCTTTAGCTTCTTGTCACGACATACCTGAACGGCAGAGGCATAGGCGCTGCGGAGCTGTTCCAATGTCGCCTCTTCCTCCTTACCCAATCCTAGAAGTAGGAGACGAGGTTCGTGCTTCAAGTCGGCGTATAGCTGCAACATTTGCCCTTTCTCGCCACCGAAGTCGCTGCTCTGTGTCGATGTGAGCTCAGGCAAAGGTGTTCTCTGCGCACGGTAGGCTGCCACAGCCTCTCGGGCTCCCTTCCAATAAGGCACCACTAATACATCAGCATCAGGACGTGCCGCCCCACGCTTGATCACCTTTACCTCCACAATGCCTCCTCTAACCTAAAATGGAAGATCTTCGTCTGGGATGCCACCTAAGCTAAGCGGTGCTGTTCCAACCGTTGACTCCACCGGAGCACCGTAAGGTTGCTGTGGGTGGTGAGGTTGCTGTGCCGCCACCGAGTTGCCCATCGGCGCTCTGTAGCCCGCTTGCTGCTGTTGCCCCACGCCTTGGTTTTCATTCCCTTGGTCATTGCCACGACCAAAAGGACTAAATTTCACGATGTCAGCACGGACCTCTAGGCTGCTCACCTGCTGCTGGCCATCACGGTTTTGGAATAGTTCTGGAGCCCTTGTCATCTCACCGACGACAATAAGAGCGCTTCCCTTAGTTAAGTAAGGAAGCATCTTGTTCCAACGATCGCCCCAAAGGCTAACACGCCACCACACAGTCTCGTCACGGCCATTGCGACGAATATTTGTCGCTAGCCTTAATGTGTGAACCTTTTCCCCTTCTGCTGTCACGCGAGTTTCCACGTCGGCACCGAGACGCCCAGCGATTTGTACGATAATCATCTTTCTTCCCCTTTTTAATGGCACAATGGATAATTTGGTAGCATCACTATATCATGCCGTCGCAATAGAGGAAAAGATGTCTCAACACGCTTCTTCAAAAGTCCTGCAAGACAAACAGCAAGGGCTTAGGCAAAGAGAACTAGCCCTGCCGCATAGAGTCACCCAGTTGCATAAGCGAGAAGAAATCGAAGATAGCATCCAACAAGAGCTTAATACCTTACATCAGCTTCGTCGTTTGCAACAGCAGAGCCATACAGTGATCCCTCACCTGGAGAGCCAGATCGCGGTCACAGAACAACAGGTCGCGGACCTTAAGCGGCAGAAAGTAGCGCTTGATCATTGGCTAGATGAAGTCGAAGAGACAACAGAAGAGTCGCTTCAACAGGAGCGTCAAGAACTTGCTACCTTAATCCTTATCCTCTATCCCGAAGAAGAAAGCGCCTACCACACGCTCACGCATCGCCTAGCTAATATAGACACCGTACATCAGCGCCTTCACACCCTTATAGAGCTCGCGGATGATATTGCACGCTACCTCAGCCGTGCCGTAGCCGAAGGAGAGAGCGTGCGCCGCGGAGGTTTCCTACGCTACATCGCGGGCCTTAACCCCAATCTTGTCGCCACTGCCTGCCTAACTGGTATCAAAACCGTAGCCACACAAACACAGCAACTTCTGCTATCGGAAGAGTACGCCATTCCAACCGAGATGCTGCCAGAATCCTCACGCCAGCATATTATCTCTACCCTAACCTTCCTCCAACGCAAAAGCCAAGAAAAATGGCGCTGGCGCACCTTCGCTACCGAGTTCCAAGCAGCTTCTAGTCAATGGCATACAGACACAGAAGCTTTGAAACAAGCCTTAGCAACCGCTTCAGCCCTCCATCAGCAAGCCCTCACCCATCTCGATACATGGCTCCTTAAAAATAGAGAGTAATCTCTCGCCCAAGAAGGGAGGTGAACATTCGTACTCGCTTCGCTCAGCGAAAAATGAGGACTTATGGGTAATAGGATGCATGTGCGTGACTGCATACGAACATTCGAGAATTATAAGCAGTTTATCTTCTCTTGACTATATACATTACAAATGAAATGATAATCGGAAAATAATTTCAATATAATGAGTTAAGGTAAAATGAATTCTATTCCCAGTTATAGTACCTCTTCAAGTACTCCCACAGCAAGCGCGTCTTCTCCAAGTACATCAGGATCATCTATGCCTCCTCTTGGTGGGCCCGTGAACAGCGGTCTGCTGTTTCATGAATTCCATAATTATCTTGCATCGCGCCCACTAACGCCACAGCAGTTAGAAAAGCCCCTGACCTTGGCGCTGGGAGAGAGTGATCTGGTGTTCACTCATTGTTTGGACGGTCATGTCTTTGGCGACCTAGAATCGTTAACGGAATATCAAAAGGTCATGGGCACTATCAAGGCTAAATGGCCTTCCCTGACCAATACTATCGAGGCTCAAGGGGCAAACGGTAACCGTGTTGCTGTCTTTGCTACCCGCAATAGCGAAGCCCTAGCAAAGATCGGCGCAAACGGACACTGGGGAGGAATTTCAGCAACAGAACCTTGTTTAAAGGACTTCTCTACAAGCATTGTCGTTGATGTTAACAAAGGTAGAACCAGTGTCGCCGCTTTAGGTCACGAGTGGACGCATGAGGTCCAGAGTTTTAGGCAAGCTCTCTTATCGGGCCGAAGCCCGACCGAACGACCACCTAGTTTGACCGGCTTTCTGAATAACGCGGATGCATCCGAAGTTGCGGCCTGTTGGTTTAAAGGCTACGAAAAATATGCCAAAGGCACAGCCAATGCTGTAGCTCACACCATCTACGGGAAGCCAGCTAAGTACTATGCGGAGTTCTGCCAGCTACTAACCCAAGGAAATAGGCCTGCAGCAGAGAAAGCATGGACAACATTTACGAGCGAAATTGGCACTCATCTGGCGGAGGGGCGGTTGAAGCATGGCTTCGAGGCCATGAAAGAGCACGCACATGAGCTAAGTCAAATGATCGACACGAAGCTGAAAATCAAGTTGTTTAGCGCCCCCGAACCCGGATTCGCATCGCAGCTCTGGTCGTGCACCAAGCGGTATGGCTTCCGCGGTCTTGCTGCATTAGCATATGGCCTAGATGTCTACCAGGAATACACCGCTCTTCCAGAAACTGCACCGAGTAGGAATATGCACGCCCTCATCAACGGGACCACGCGCAATATTCTTGGAATGGGGATGTTTTATTCAACCGAGGTGATGATGTTTTACGACACGACACACCTGGGCAGCAGCGCTGAAGCCATGCAGCATATTGAAACAACTGTAGGTTCCGAGAGACTTCAGGAAATCCTCAAAAAGGGCAATGCATTGTATGCGAAACAGCAGTTAGACCTCCCTTCAGATCCTTACTGTCCTGTTTTGCCTGTGATTTTGGATAAAACGCTGTCCGGTGAAGAACGGTCCATCTACCTTTCTTATATGAACGCTCAATGTAGAAGTATCCAAGAGGCCATTCAAGGTCCCCTTACAAGCCTGTATGATAGTGTGAAACATTCCGTGTCACAGCTTTTCCTTTGCCACTCGGCCCCACCAGAAAAATTTCAAAGTGTTGTTCATACGATTGCGTCTGAGGTAAGAACTTCATTTTTGACCCGCGATGTTTCGGATCCCAATAGCCTGGTCGAAGTTGAGAAGACTGTGCGCGAGCGTGTGAACGAGATCGTAGGACAACTTCCCCGGATTCGACCTGCTATACCGCCTGAGCAGGTTGCTGCTGCCCTCACTGGATCAAGTTCCGCAGCTCCGCTGACAGAAGATCGCGTTGTCCATACGATGCCGGCCTCAGAAGAGCCAACAACTGACCATCCGCTTCAGACGACCCTTCGGGAGCTAGGTGGAGAGGTGGGATGGTTCAGCGCTCAGTTACAGGCTGCGACAAGCCGAGGAGAGCTCGTCGATGAGTCAACCCTTGGAAAGATCAATGCGTTAACAGACGGTTGCGAACGCGCAGGTGAGCGTCTGCAAAACCGTTCCGATAAAGACAAAGAGGTTTACACAGCAGTGATGGATTGTGTACGCACCGTCGCCACTCAGCTTGATCAGATGTTTCGGTATCGACGAGAACAACACGCTCAAAATGCTGCGCGTAAAGAAGAGCGAAGGAATTTTAAACGTCATAGGGATCAGCTGCGTAGCGCTGTGGCCCCTCAGATCTCATACGTTGAGATAGAAAAATTCGCCTTTGACATGTACTCCCCTAAGGGACAGCTTTGTCAAACTATTTTTGAATTAAGGCGCGATCTCAAGACTCAGTTAGAATATCTCGCAGAGCTGAAAGAGCGAAGAAGTGCTCGAGAAACGGCACTCGAGGCTAGTAGGGAGCTGAGTCACGACATTGACCGCAATGAGAGGGCTCTTCTCGACATTTATGAACGCGAGCTGAAGCAGCAGCAGAAGATCGGCAGAAACTTGAATCTGCTTTCCATCATCATAGGTGCTGGCGCTGGTATTATGGCCGCTTGTGCCTGTCCAGCGCTTTATGTAGCAACCGCAACTGCCGCACATGCGGGAGCCCAAATGGCGCAAACCTTGCAAGGTGAGAGTGTGGACCGTAGGGCTGCAACATTGCGACGAGGGCAAGCCAGGAGTCTAGATACACGCGAAATAGTAGCAAAGAATGCGCAGACTCAAAAGTACGAGTTGAGCACAATCGAAAGTCAGATTCAACAATGGCACCATATTCTGTTGACCCAAGCCAGTTGGTGTGATTCTAAAGCACTCAGAGAACTTCTAGAGGAAAGCATTAAAGAAGATCAGGTCACAATAGATGGTCTACAAGAGAGAATCAATTACCTAACGGATGGGCTTGAGGTTGATCACCCAAAAGAACATCGTTGCTCCTGGAACACGGCGGTCGAGTTGGCACAAGATGAATACAACCGGCGCAAAAAAAGTAGCGATGCTAAGCCTGACAGCACGTCTCGCCGGAGAAAGAAGCACGAAGCTAAGCAAACACTAGATCATGCGAAGGCGCAGCAGCAAGCGTTCCAGACGGATCTGAAAACTAATACCGATCTTCTCAAGGATACGGAAAAGAAAAAGAAAGAAAATGAACGTCTTTTAGAACAAGAAAAATTTCTTGCTCCGATGAAAGAACAGGTCGAGCGCACTATTATGGAGGAGCAGCAAAAGTACGACTTTGACCGTCACCTTAAAGATAAGAAAAAACTAGGGATAAAAGCGGGTGATCTCACGGAGCTGGGCTTGGCACAACGGGAGATGCGCATCAGTTTTGCACGCGTTAACGAAGCGCGTATGCTAGAACGTCAAATGGCAGCCGGGCTTTTCCAGGCATCAAAGGGATTGGCACATGAGTTGGGTTACTTTTTAGGCTCACGCAAGTATCAATTTGGAGCTGAGTTGGGCGAGCAGCTCTACCGCATTGTCGATTTATATAAACATTTTACTGAGAATGCGATTCCGCGGTTTAATGAGTTTGTCGAACTACTTAAGCTTCAAAATGCATCGTTTCTGGAGCAGGTGGGGAAACTCAATGCTCACGAGATCGCTACTGGCTTCATTATCCCAGGCGTTCAACTCGTTGCCGCTTGCCTTGCTGTTGTAAGACTCGGCCAATCATTGACAAATAAAGACCGTCTCCCTCCCGAACAGCAGTTTGTTTTTGATCTAGTCCAGAAGGCGTTTGAAGAGCATCAAAAATACATGGGTGAGCGCTTTGACGAGTTGAAAGGCCTGCTCGAAAACCGTCACATGGTTCTGACAGAGGATCTGAAGCAACTGCACAGCAATGTCGGGTTCATTGGTCAAGAGCTTCGAAAGACAATCAAAAATAGTCAAAGGGAAATTCTAGGGCAGCTTAGCAGCACAGATTTTGATAACTACAAGTCTGGGGTGGAGAACATAGCCGACGAGTGGCTCGAGCGCGATCGTTTATTTTGGAAACGTTATCCAAGCATTTCAAAGAAAGAGGATAAAAAAGCTGAGGCTCTTGCCTATCTCAGTATGTTGGAGGCGTCGTTACCCCGCTGCATTAGTGAAAATCTCAATGGGCTTACCTATGAGGCAAGGAAGTGGAAACCGCGCTTCACACCCGCTTGTATGGCCACAGCGCCGGAATATGTTGGCGGTGCCTTAGCTGAGCTGATCAGACTGAATGAACCAGTACCTAGTCGGCGTCTTTTCAATGAGCCTGTACCTAATCGGCGCCTTTTGGCAGTCATGCATCAATGCGTTGATGGGCTCGAAGACTTATCTATCTATCCTGAAGTAGCGCAGCGCCTCGAAAACCTTAAAAAAGAACTAGACGAACATAATCAAGCTTTTAGAAAGCTCGCTCGTAAAGGGCTTCAGGCTCTAAAAAATGCCAAACAGGCCGACAATCGTTATATTCTGTCTCTTATACACATCTGACGCTGCCGACGACTAGTCGAGGGGTGGTG
>CAMFKD010000035.1 GCA_945957095.1 uncultured Chlamydiae bacterium | reverse complement strand
GAGTCCATCGTCATGATTGGCCGTTCCTTTCACAGTTTTGAAGAAACGGAAATGCTTGTGGAAAGGAAGAGAAAGTCTGGTGATCTTATGCTGGCGATACAGGACAGTCAATCTCAGCTTTTAGGATGGGTGCACCTGTCCAAAATTGAGCAGGAACACGGAAGAGCTGAAATCGGCATTCTTATAGCGCCTGAGCATCGAGGACAGGGAATTGGGCGTAAAGGAATGGAACTAATGTTAGACGTAGCCTTTAATCAGCTAAGGTTGCACCGCATTTACCTAACTACACGTTCTATCAACCAACGTGGTGTGGCGCTCTATCGAAAAATAGGATTTTCGGTTGAAGGCCATTTGAGAGAACATGCATTTGTTCAGGGAGAATTTCACGATACGGTTGTCATGGGGATACTGTCTCGTGAATGGTACGAAAAGCGCAAATTTGCTCATACCCACTCTCCGATAGAGAGAGAGGGAATATGTATCGATTCTTAGCACCGGATTCAGAAGGTCTTAAATAGATAATCGTGGTTGGCGAAAAGAAGGGGTGACAACATGCATACTCGGTAACGTGCTTTTGCCAGTGTGAGGCTTTGTCTTAATTTCAATGTCGAAACCCAGTGAAAGAACAAATTTCAAGAGGCGTTCGATTGAAAATTCCGATAAAAGCCCACGAACAATCTTCGATATCTTTGGTTGATCAATATTCATTAACTCAGCCGCTTGCTGTTGGGTCAACCCTTTTCCTTTGATGATCTCAGTAATCAACATTGCCAGTTCTGCCTTGGCCTTCGTCTCTTCAGGATTAGAAAAGCCAAAATCAGCATAAACATTTCCTGAGCCGAGAGTGAATTCAATCTCTTCAGTGCTATTTTTTGATTTTCTTTTTGCCATATTGTTCCTTGTACAGGGCTTCAGCCCATTTTAGCCGTTGTTTTATCAGCTCCATATCCTCTTTGGGAGTGGCTATGCCCTTCTTGCTTTTCTTCTGGAAGATATGAAGAACATAAATCACTTCTTCAAAACGAACCGTGTAAACTTCTCTAAACGTATCGCCTCGGTAATCGCCAACAACCTCTATGCATTGCGTCCATGAAAACCACTGAGAGGCTTAGCATCTTCATGCTGGCCCCCTTTCAGGGCCACGTCAAGCGCATAAGAAAACAGCTCTTGGACTTCAGACGGGAGCTTTCGTGCGTCTTTTTGAGATGATCCAAGATAGACAAGTTGTCGGTTCTGTTCCATTCGTATTCCCTGTAATTTCTATTATGCCAGTGCCGGCATATTTTATCAAGGGATGAATTTTACACACTTTTGTCACAGCAACCTGCCGAAGGATTCTGTGATGGACAATGAGCAGTCGCAATGCTAGGATGCCAACTCGCAAAGAACAAGACGGTTAAGTGTTGTTGTTTGCTGTCAGTTTAGAGAAGTTGAGCATTCGTAATGCGAAGGTCGTCAGTTCGATTCTGGCTTTAGGCATAATCTCATGTCTCCTGTGGCATGCTCTACAGCTGCTTTTCGTTTATTGGAAGGTCTTAAAAAAACAGGCTTAGCAAAGAGGGCAGTCAGTCGGTTACAAATTGTAACCGACTAAAATTGGAAGCCGCCGATGCTGAAACGATCCTGTGATTAATCCAGTCTATTCCAAGTCTAAAAGCCGAACCGATAAAACTCGGGTTAGCGAAAGTAGGCTATGAACGTATACAAGAGATGTCAGAACCAGAGAGGTCATTGGATCGAGCTCGTGAAACCTGGCAAAAGTGTGGACGGAGTGAAAAATGGATCCAGCAGCGCATGATGGAACAAGAGGATAGCCAGTTTTGCGCCCGATAGCCAAGGGTCGTACAGAGTGCTCTGCCACGTTGTTGTCAATGCGTGCCTAGGCATGTTGGGTATAGTAGATAGGCAATAAGGCCGCAAAAATAGCCTAGCGCCTCTTTCAGCTCACAAGTCTGCCCTTGACCTTGCCTATCAACTCGTCCATGACGGGAATTTCTTTTTTCTGTCTTTTATTCGCAATACGATAGCAGGATTTCTATTCAATATCAGCTAGAAGAAATTGGACAGAGTGCAGCCATTTCTATGGGATTATATGCAGCTGCTGAACTAGGATTAGCTACTATAAAAACTGTTAGTAATAAAATAAACTTTTGTTTAAAAAAAGAGCATCTCAGTTAAATTCAGAAAAGAAACTGTATTCGTTAGATTTTTTTGCTAAACATAAATTTGGTAAGAAAACGCGCGTATTCATGAGATAATCAATGCGTGCCCATGTGCTTTTCCTTCTGTAAATAACCTCCGTTTGAGACCATTCAATCGGGTGCAGCGAGCCATGAGGCGAGTAAATCCGGGGAACAGACGAGACAAAACATTTTTGAGAGCCACGTTAGTGGCGATACGAGGTTTCTATCGCCACTAACGTGGCTCTAGGTTTTTATTTTTACCATTATCCCGGGTTTGCTCGCCTCAAGGCTCGCTGCACCCGAGGCTAGATCCTTAACACCGCTGCCGCAGTTTAATAATCCATTTACAACCAAGCTTTTAAGTAAGTCCTGCTATTGCGCGTCCCGCACTTGCAGCTATTTGTTCTTGTCGTCCCGCCAATGGCTGGTTTCTAGATAGGACGACCACGTTTCTGGACGAGTATCCCGACAACCACCTAGGCGAGTTAATAGTAAGACAGGACACGGAGCATGCAAAGGCTATTCTTAACGGCTCTCCGGATAGTTGCTCAGCAATCCTTTCTCAAATCATCACAGGCCATTTGGTTAAGGAATCGAGCAGACTTCATGACAAAAGCGTTATCCTAGCCCTGGATGATGTTGAAGGAGCTGATTGGTATGACGAAGGGGTTTTAATGGAGGCAGTTTCACGAGGCAATCTGCTCTGGATCGAGCGGATGCTTCGAGCGATGCCCAGCAGCCCTTCTTCCGCCTTTTCTCAAAAGCTATGGGACATCGCGGTAAATCATGAAAATCCTGATGTATTTAAAAAATTATGTAAATGGTGCAGACCAGATAAGCTAAACGTTGAAAGTGGGATAGGAACAGCCATAATGGGAAAATTTTTGGAGCGAAATTTTATCACTATCTTGTCGACACCTGAATCAAGAACGCAGCTCACTGGAAGAATGTTATATGAAACATACGATCGTATGAGGGAAAACAAAAAGATCGCTATTCAATACCTGTATCCTTCCCCTAACGATAGAGAGCTATTGGTTGCCGCAATTGGCAAATACAACAGATTGGTCAACGCTTTGAATGAGGTAGTGGAACAGGATGGAGAATTACAGAGAGGTTACCTAAACGCAATTAAATGCATTAGAAATCGCAGTAGTAAATTCCAGGGCATCGGCTATTGACACAATTCTATCGCACGCGGTCACCAGGAAACAGCTGTCAGTGACGGACATAGAGCATGCCTATCAACAAGCAATCGTTAAAGGTGATGCTGACTGTGCCTTTGAGTTGGCAAAGCATCTTGAAGTCGAATCGGGAAAGGTGGCTGTGGATCTTCTCATCGGTAACGTTAATGGGGACCTTGGTCCTATGTTGGACATGGACAATATCAAATCACGCGTTCATCAAGTGGGATACTTCACATCGATGCCAGCGGTTGATAAATGGATCACAGCTCTAAAAAAAACGATCGATGAATCGCATTTGGCGGATACGGAAAAGAGATTGTTGCTGATCACCATCAAAGACGAAAGGCAGGATCTCTTGGACTGGTTGCCTTACGTGGGACGGTATGTCCGCACTGCCGATCAAGCGGATGTCACCAGATCCTATCAATCGGACACTATGGAAATGAGAGACCAAAGCTTTGTCCAGAGACAACGCAAACACGCCAATACTATGCGCACGCATGTGCAAAAGCGAATAGATAGTGGGGAGTTTTCTAGTCTGGTCAAAAGTCAGCAATTCTATGCTATCGAACGGGATAGCTTGGCTGCCTTCAGTTCCAATGCGAGATCTGCTGAAGCAGAGGCGTCCCTCCAGCACTATCGTACGCCTAGAGATATTGGCGGCTTTCTTTTGCACACGAATTTTTTTATCGGAAACTCACCGAATACCAGTCGATACGACTCTGACTATCCTATCGCAAAACAAGAAATGGCTCTTCAAAAACAACGTCAAAGCGTGTCTAAAAATATTCGACGGTTAATGATAGAAGGAATTAGAGAGGGGGAGCTATACACACTCACCTACGAAGACGTAGAGTTGACATCGATCCTCTTTGACGGCATTGTGTGGCGATGGCTACACTCTGAACCCGCAATCATTAGGGACCATTGGGGAAAAGTAGAAACGATCGTTAGTTCGTTGTTAACGACACCCCCTGATCATCGCAACGATGAATGGTTTGCCAGCTATAAGCAACAATGGCTAACTGCCTTTTGGCTGAGCAGCAACTTTTGTCTGTTCCCACGAGGTTCAGCTCAAGGGACTCAAAATAGTCTGAATGAAATATGCAGGCGTCAGCAGCTACCAGCACCGATAGCGCGAAAGGAACACCCGATGCTCAACACGATTGCCATCACTCTTCCCCTTGAAGAGTTCTTGGAACGCATCGACGAGTTCATCGAGCCTTGGGAATTATCCCTTGATTGAGCGCCTTTCTGGAACAATTGTTGAGAAGTTACAAAATCAGTGCCTGAATTTCGACAGTGTCATTTCCCCACAGATACAGCCTTGGCAGTTTACCTTGGAGGGGCAAATAGCTAGTATGACGGAGTGGTATTGGAAGAGGCGGCTGAGCATAGCAAGTTGCTATGAATAGAAGGCATTATGAAAAAAGCCCTTTTACAGCGATCCACAATTCGCTTTTGCCTTCTTGCATATTGGCTAGGACGGTGTTGTGGTAAGCCGTTCGCGCCTCCTCTACACCTATTTCTTCGATCCACAACCTCAGCAGTAACTTTTCATCATCGGTGAAGAGGCTATGCCCCGTCAAAAGTTTAATTTGTGCGGTAGCCTGTGTAAAGAGAGGATCCTGCCGCAATAGAGTCTCTACTTCTACATCTGACAAGGTGGGCTTGCCAATCTGGTTGATACCACTGTTGAGATTGTATATCAGGGCGATGCGACCTTCAGGATCTGGAACTCCTGCGAATTTTTCTTCAGCCAACTGCTTAGTGAAGGTCTCAGTATCGGCATTGTCACCGGCGACGAGCTGAAAGACTTTGGTTTTAGGATTGAGGAGAACAAGGACACTTTGGCATGGCTTCTCAAAGTCATCAAAGGGTTTGGCAACGTGACCTCCGAGCGTGTAGGCTATAGGAGGAGCGAAGTTGGAGGTGACATAGGACATCGCATAGAGGTGGTCCACGAAAGGCTTGGCGGCAGGATTTTTTCCGAAGTATTCTCTGATATTGTAGGAGTAGGGCGGACCGGAAATCAAACGCTTAGGCAGTTCCGCTAGGGCATTTGCGGGGTCGGATACTCCCTCGACGCCCAACCACTCATGTAATTTAATTCCGATCTTCTGTTTGATGTCGTGTATGACAGGGCCTACAATCGGTCCTAGGTTAATACCTTTGAACGGTCTAAAGCGTTTCGCAGCTTCGGTATAAAACCTCTGCATTCCTGATTCCATATTCCTCTGATGAGAACTAGCAGGGGCTCGCCCTATAAAGAAATCAGCAAACCTATCCATCCATGTGCCAGTAAATCGACTGCGCCATTCGTGATAGGTCCAGGGTTTAATTGAAGCTCTCTCGGACTCCTCGACTGTTTCTTTCAAGGTCTCCTTAAGAGACTCTTTCTCCTTCACCGCATTGGTCTCTTGAACCTCTTCGACGAGTTGTCCTTCGCTGCTTTCTGAAGGTTGGAACGCCGTCTTCTTAAGCTTGTTTAGATCAACACATTTCTGCATTTCGACATCGATAGCTTCAGGATCAAGCCTGTCCTTCAAGATAGGATCACTCTCTATGATTGCCTGCAGCAGTTCACGATTGTGCTTTAATAGGCTTTCAATAGCCTCATTCATCGCTACCTCTTCTTGGAGGCGTCCGTAGAGTTCATAAGCTTCTTTAGCTGTCTTTTGACAGAAAATAGACTGAACTTGAGAGTTATAGAGCCTTACAACGACATCTGGAGGGATATTAGGATCCATGAGAATGTCCATAACGGCTCTTTGGATGACTTCAAGCATTTGTTGTCCGGTAGCTACATAATTATCTTCTTGAAGCTGCAGAGCTTCATTAACGATGGCGAAACGGATGATATCTCCGTCAGAAATAGGATGCTTTTGTGGTAATATTAAGGTTGTGCGGATAACGTCAGCGACATCCTTAGAAACAACAAAATGAACAGATTGATTACGGTCTATCTTGCGCATGCGCCAAACAGTCTGAGAGAGATCGCGCATGAGGATATTGCGGCCTATAGTGACGACCGCTTCGGCGTTGTCGCTCTGCTTGATGTCGGTGCCAGTGGTAAATGGCTGTCGATAGATGGTGAAACGTTTTTCTGGCTTTAAAGAACTTCTTTCGAAAGAAATGGGTTCGCCAAGGCCTTGCTTGGATATTTCTTGCATGACAAGAGCGTTGGAATCGTTGTGGTACGCGATGCCATCTATCGTAGGATCCACAGCATGTAGCAAGGAGCTCCAGGTTTGCGTTAGCGCAGAGATGTCTACGTCATTGAGATAGCCGCCAGCATCCAAAACAACTTTACTCGGGTGTCCTTTTCGCAGGCGGCCATAAACCACTGCGCGCAGCGTATCAGGATGTTCGTTAGGGACTTCTGTGACATGATTCTCCAGTGTCACGACGCCTTCTTTGTCTACTTTGGTCACCTTATTCATGAGGAGGAATATCGTCGTAGCGTCTGTTTCGGCATTCTGCTTGGGTGATAGACGCTTGTGATAAGTATCAGCATTCCATAGAGTGCCTGAGAAGGCCGTCACTTCATCGAAAAAGTTGGCGAGGTTTTGACCGTTACTATTGAGTTTTTGCGGATGGAAGATGATATCCGGTAGGATGAACATAGAGATAAAGTTCCGGCGCAGGCGTGGGGTATCATTAAGGCGTTGCGCCAGCTCAGCAATGGTGTTGTCGTTCATGCGTAATAGATGGTAGACATCGGGCTTATCGCAGAGAAGGCAGTAGGTAGTGTAGGCGCTCGTTGCTTTGAGATCTCCGGTTTCTTTAAACTCCTGCTCTGCCTGACTTTTAAGGGCTTTGATGACAGTGGATATTTGCGAGGTAGGAATGCCATTGTGTAATAGCGCCTGCACGGTAAAGTTGGCCGTTTCATGAGGGTTGGCGAAACGTGATCCCCTGACGGGTCGACCATTACGGTAGGAGGTGGCAATTTTGTGATTGCGTTCCAGGTCAATGTTATATTGATCTGTGCATTTCTTCTTAAGCGTTAGCGGAAAAAGAACATTGATCTCCTCTTTAGATAACGCTAGAAGATTGCGTAGATCTTTGTCTGAGATTGCATCAACAAAGCGATGCGCAGCTCGCCGCGCTTCGATGTTCTCGACGCGTACCAGATAGTTGAAGAGATGTTGTAACGATGCGTTATCCTGCAGAATCGCTGCAAGATTGTCGCTGCAGTTGGGGAGAAGTCTTTCTAATGTAACAGGATTAGAAAGTCGTTCTAGGAGCTCTTGCGCCAATATCGGCTTCACTTCAGCGTGGTAGGATGCCTCATTAAACAGGCGGGAACCTGGAACCGGCTTAGCAGGGTCGAAATCCAGCTTTAGTAGCTCACGGATATTCGGCTGTTGCAGCAGAATGTCGTATAGCTCCAAGGTCACCTCAGCATCTTCGGGACTGAAGCTTGTAAATTCGCCTAGAGGGAAGTTGACTTCGGTACGGCTATTGAGCTGAAGGTCGACTTCATCTAATAGCGCCGTACCCTTGCTCTTGAAGATACCTAAAATTTCTCTCATCAGAGCGATCTGCTGTAGCTGCACACTGACGTCTTCTCCACGTTCCTTTGCTTCTGCGGTGTCGCGGATGATCTCCTGATACTTCAGATATAAACAGTGCATGCTCTTCGGAGACATCAGAAGGCAGTGCTTTTCGATGCGTATTCTCTCCAATTGGTTACGGATCTTCTGCAACTCCGTCACGCTGAAGTCGCTATCGCGCGAGATAGGCAAGGGATGGACCATCTGCCGCCAATGTGTGCCCAAACGGATGCGAATGTCTTCTGACATAGATTCCAGCAACTCTTGAGGTAATAACACAACAGAAAGGTTATCGCCGTTACACTTACAAAGAGCCAAGAGAGTCATGAGGACAGAGGTTTTGCCTGATCCCATGATAGCTTGGATCACCGGGTTACCGGCATGCTTACCTTCTAGTAATAGCTGGAAGTTTTGGTATTGGTCCTGCCGTATCAGTAGGTTGGAGAGGTACTCTAATACAAGCATTTCAGGGCGCTGAATAGGGTTGAAGACACGTTTAGCCGATTCTGAGGCTAGCACTTGCGAGAGTAGCTCGGCACGCATCTCTTCATTGCCTACCTTCTCAGCGCTCTTTTTCCAGGTGTTTATTAGATCTAGAGTACGTTCATGTTGCTGGATTTGTGTAGCAAGCTCCAGATAGGCGATGGCTTTTGTTTTAACGTTATTGTCTTTGATCTGATTGGTAGCAAGTCGGAGACAGATGTCGTCGATGGTAACGGGCTCTTGGGAACCTTTAAGTCTTTGGACAACGGAGACAGCATCTAATGAAGTGACTGCAGCCAACAATTCCGCTTCCTGCACCGCCAACTGTGTGCGTTGGTAATGAGTGTGGCGTGCGAGGTCCTCCGTTAATGTGACGACCTGTTCAGGGTTGATTTGTTGCTGCGGTAGACGACTGGTCTTCGTTATTACTAGATCGTCGATACCGCCTTTCAGTCGCTTGGCTTCTCCCTCTGCACCATGGACAGCTGTACCATCCAATAGATCGCGACAGGCAGAAGCCACAGTATGAAGTCTTGCGTCAGTTCGTGGACTACTGGATGCCTCTTCAGAAGAGGCCACACAGTAACTTTGTATGTCGAATATAGGCGGAGGGGGAATTTCAGGATCCACCATCGCTTCCTGATAGTGCATGCCTGTTGGAAAATGACTTTTTTCTCCTCTTCCAGGCACAGCGCTGGAACGCAGTCGCCCCGCATTAGTATCTTCATTGCGTTGTTCTAGGGTAGTGCTAACCGTGTTTGGCTTGATTTTTTCTATTCCTGCCATGATTGCGCAGGCAGGCAACACCCTGTTTTCGATGAGGCTACGCCATTTCGTTTTTCTGGCTGCTTTCAATGCCCGGTCTTGCGGTCTACCATATTCATGGAGAGCGGGCAAGGCATTCGATGAAGGAAGCAAAACTCGAGTATTGACCATCAAGGTTAGGGTTGCCCGCACAATCTGGGATATGGGATTGGGGTCGAACCGAGCCAGCTCCAAAGTTCTTTTAAGAGCTTCTAGATCGAGATTTTTAGTGTGTTGGACAAAGAGCTCGGCTGCACCCTTAGCTCCTAGCCTTAGCCGTTGCTTACCTCGAGAGTCACTTGCTGAAGCGGGATCATTGGCCTCGTCTAGAAGCTCGACCAGCGCCTCAGTAAAATCGCCGGCGTTGGCAAGCACCTTGACCTCATAAGGATGCTGTAGCTCGCTTCCGAACCCGCTCTCAACAAAGTTCAACGAGCGCATGGTTTCGGTACCTAGCGACTCCTGAAAGTAAGCGTAGGCACCGGCGATCACTGGAATATTTCTGTCTTTAGCTAGTTCTAGAAGATCAGTCTCTTCTCTTTTTGTGAGCTTATATGTGGGGTAGTGAGAGATAACACTAGCGTAGGCTTCGATGTCGGCTTGAAAGGCTTCGAAATCTTTCTTAGCCATTGCTTCGTCACTGCTAGCATCTTTTGCTAATCGCGTAGGCAACGGTGTGCCTTCTCTAGCCGCCCTTCTTTTCATCTCATCGGCCAGCAGACGCGCCTTTAGGCGCAGGGCGACTGCTCTAGGATCGTTATCGGCATTGTTGATGCCCAATAAAGCGATCCATTGCAGAATCTCGAGTTCTTCTCTCTTACCCTTGAGTTGGCGTAAGTTGATTTCTTGTAGAATTTCACGAGCGCCGGCATATCCCTCTTCGTCCGCACCACCCATCATGCGAAAAGCTAAGTAGAAGAGGGCTTCGGGATCTCCGTGCAGCCTCGTACTGCCTTGTCCGGCATTTTTGATAACAGTCAATTGGATGAATTGAGTAGGATTGGGTTCTAATGGTAGCTGCCCCCTTAGACCTAGACCTATGCCTTTTTCAGCACTGGTGGCAGGAACAGCTTTAGGTATTAAGACCCTTTCCTCACCTCGCTTGTTGACTAATTTGAGGTAGTTCCTGACATGTGCCTGCTCCAGCATGCCTACATAAGGGTCCTGATCCAGATAAAACCCCATGACCTGTCGGCATTCCCAGCGTTTGACACCTGCGACCATCTTGAGGTCGAAGTCTAGCTGCATAGCGGGAACTTCAATATGTACGGGTTGATGGTCGGATGTTGCCCATACTTGCACTTGACCGGGATCAAAGGGCGGAATGGGGTTAGATAACTGATCGAGATAATGACGAGCATCTGGTGCAGCATCTAAAACAAGACTATTATAGGGACAGCCTTCAGCCGTCAAGTCGATGAGATGCCGGTCGCTTGGCGTTCCATCGGCATTGAGAAGAGTGACCTCTTGAATACTGTAACTATCGTCTGCTCTGGCATCTGTGGAAATAAGATAGGATTCCCGACGTCCTTCAGGGAAGGCAATTATCTTTTTGCGGTCTTCAGAGACCCAATATTGGCAATGGTTGCGGATGAGATCACTTTGAAATCCCTTGTCTCCCTGCTGAAATTCGGTGTATCTGTACCAGACGCCATTAATTTCTCTAAGGAAGGTTGGGTGGTGCGTCTTTATGGTTTGTTGGATACGGTTTAAGCGACCTTCTGCATCTGTAAACTCATAGGTAACGCCATTGAGATCGGCTAAAAAACTGACGGTCCTAGGAACCTGTTTGAAAATTTTGTTGAAGCGGCTGTTAGACAAGATAAAATCCGGTAGCCCACTATGGCATACAGAACCTGTACGTACCTCGCCGGTCATCAGATTCATGATGACTTGACCGTTATCAGCGATAAATAAGGGAAAGCCATCACTCCGCCATTCCCACCTGTCATCAAATCCTGAGATTGATTGATATAAATTATTAAGAATATCTTGATTGCGCTGTTTTTTCCAGGCGGAGTGGTTGCCTGTAAGCGATAATTCTTGCGATAGAAGAGGCATTAAGTCCGCCAAAGACGCCTGCATTCTGTAGACGAGCAAGGGATCTTCATAGAGACCGTATAGAGGATACTTTTTAAGATGGCATACTCCCTTAGTGATAGCTTCGACAGCAGTGCTTCTGAGTTTCTTCTGTCCTTTAAAGCTGGCTATCATGCGTGCATTGACGACGCTTTTTTCCAAGGGGCTAAGCCCAGCTACCTTTAAAAGGCGCTGATGACGTAGATGCCAACGGATCTTACGGCCGCCAGACGTTTCCTTGATCTCTTGATTCCACGCTACTCTCTTCGCATCAGTCCAATCTGCTGTCGCTACATTCCAATGCTGTTCTATGCGCTGGTCGACCTCTAGCAAAAAGCTCGCGGTGATGACATCTCCTTTGTCCTCTGCGATCTTCAGCTGCGTATGAATAAATTGTCTCAGCTGTAATAGGAAGCGTGGATGCCGTTGCAATTGCCGTATCAGAAGGTCGCGATCAAAGAGCTGAAGAGAGAAGTACGCTTGATATTCATGGCTAGCTAATCTTTCCGGATGCCTCATGAAATAAGCTAAGAGCTGTGAGACCTGTATTTCCTCATTAACACCAATAAGCAATAGCTCGCGCAGTTCTTTGTTGGATAGCTTGTTATAAGGGGCTAAATACTCTTGTCCGTTGGGCAAAACAGAGGTTTTCTCACTGGTAGCAATCCAGTTATGAATGGCGCGTTCGATCTGATATCCGTATGTCTCATACTGTATATTCCAGAACCAGCGTGCAGTCTGATATAACCGTTTCCCCATCTCAGGCAACGTCATGGCGCCAGCGTAGACATACCTATCTTGAAAGTCTATAACATCAGAAATATCCAAAGCATCTATACTGATAAGATGAGGGGAATAGTGCATTCCCTTCCATTCGTCCTTTCGTTGCTGAATGCCTAGTTGAAGGGCGGGGTCTCTGTCCCATGGATCTAAATCTAAACACTTCATCTCAGGCTTCAGAAAGCATACGGACGGCTCATCGTTCGGATGTGCAACAGAGCCGTTAAATTCGACCATTGATCTGTCATTTGACCCATATTTAAGTTTTTGATGGCTTAAGTACCCCTGTAATTCGCTCACTTGCTTGCGCCAACGCACATAGGTTGCCGGTAACAGTTCCTCAGCATGATTATACAAGTGGGCGATCTTCTCTAACTCATCTCCGTTAGGAACAGCTATCTCTAGTGATGCTCTGATGTCGGGTCGTTCTGCCATCCGTCTCAGATACCTAACCTGTGCGGAAACAGCTCCTCTATTTAAATCGAGTAAGGTAAAGTAGTCCGACTTTAGCTCGGCCTGACCAGCGTTCCACACTAATGGAAAGGCTGACGGTTCTGGAGCATCTTTTTGGCGATAGCGCATTAGAAAGTAGTTCTGGATCTGCCGCAACTCCTGAGCATCTTCCGCATTGGGTAGTTGGAAGCGCGTCGTCCTTGTTCGTCTTATCGACTGCGTGCCCTCAGTGAGACACTCCGACCCGAGCAGATGATGTAGCTGGTTCATATCGGGGACCACTTGTAGCCCTTTCAGTTCGGTGACATCAGGATCCGCTTCAGCGATGATATGGTGGCTTAGGGCTGTCAACTTGAAGAAGGCGAGAATGCAGGTGGGTTGTGGTAGCGCCATACTATTATAAAAAAGTGTGCTTTCCATAGCGACGTGATGGAGATCCGCTAGCAGCGATAACGCTTCTACTGGGTTGTCGCGGATGATGTTCGCCCAAAAGACATCAGGTTGTCCTACTTGAGGCAACGGCAGCTTCTTCTGGATCAGATAGACACTCCGTAGCACACTGCTATGTTGACTAGTTTGCCTTAGCTCTTGAAGATGGCCCATGAAGTATCTTAGGTCTTCAACAAGCCGCTCAGTTGTCGGTGTCCACTCCGCTATGAATGGCGCAACAACTGGTAGACCCGGCGTCACGTGAGCTGTATTAAAGTAGCGAGGAGGCGCCCGCAGAAACCAATTTCCTATTGTTTCCGAGTTTTGGAAGGGCTCTGTAGAGATAGATTGCATCTTGGCGCGTACTTCTTGTAGCACTAACTTTTTGCGGCTGGTAAAAGCTTGAGCAAGCTTGAAGAGCTCTATAACATCGCGCTCATAGGCGCTGCTGCCGATTACTCCAGCCTTGTGCAGACTGTCTAGGATATCCGCCTGATTATGCAGAGCTTTTTCAAAAAGATGGCGACATGTGGGGGCTGTAGTGATTCTGTCCTGATTGGAAACATAGAACGACCAAAGGGACTCCTTATGGACTGCATACATCAACAGCTTATGCTCCTGGGGAGTCAGGTGTTGTCTTATGACAGCCATGAGGGATTTCCAGGCACAGGTCCCCGACTTTTGCAGACTCATTAGCTCTTCCATCTCCAACTTCTTAGGTTGAAGAGTACCGCCTAGCTTGGGAAAGAGAACCTCGTAGAGATCCCCCGCACGATATTGAGGATCTCCTGTAGGCGTGCTATCGCCTTTGTAGCCTTGCGGTTCCATAAGGAGACCTAAAAATCCCTCGTTGAGAAGCTTGTCGAGGTTGATGTTTTTGCGTTCGTAGTAGGCGGGATAGTACAGCTT
>CAMFKD010000034.1 GCA_945957095.1 uncultured Chlamydiae bacterium | reverse complement strand
AAATTCCTAAAGATTAGTAGTTAATATTTAGCAGAAATTGCTGCTGATCTCACTGCCTCAGTGCTGAATTATGCAACAACACCCATCATAGACGTCTTCTTTGTCCATAAATGTCTATTGAGTCCATTACGTCCATTAGGTTTATGTCCATCGTCCATGCTGTCCATTCTCTTATACTTTATGGTTCAATCATTTTAAGAAAACTGATACCCTTCCCCTTTGATTTACATAAAGGAAGTGGATGATGGATTTCTGGGATGTACACGGACTTTTCTTTTTGTTTTTTGTGACCTTTTTCCCCAGGCTCACAATGCTGTTTGCTGTGACTGTCCCTTTCGGCTGGTTGGCATGGCTAGGGTGGCTGTTAGCGCCGCATCTCACAGTGGCAATATTGGCGACTACCTACTATTGGCATACGAATCCGATCTTGTGTATCATTTCTTGGTTCTTTGCATTTGCAGGGACTGGTGGAGAAACCAAAGTTGTCCAACTCGTTGTACGGCGGTATTGAGGATATGATGTTAGACCCCAGAATTTCCAAACTTGCTCACACCTTGGTCCACTATTCCTGTCGTGTACAACCGGGGGACAAGGTGTTTATTGAAGTAGTCGATGTCCCTCATGTGTTTACCTGTGAGCTCATCCGGCTGACACGGCAAGCAGGGGGGATCCCGATGGTTAAGCTTGACTCCAACGAGGTTAAGCGCGCTTTGCTGCTCCATGGAACGGAAGAGAGCTGGCGCACAGTAGGACAGGCGGAGTTACAGCTCATGAAGCAGGCCAATTGTTACATTGGTGCACGTGGTAGCTACAATATCAGCGAGCTTTCTGACGTTCCAAAAGAGCAACAAGATCTCTATGAAAAGTTGCTATTTCAGCCTGTTCATCTCGATACACGCGTTCCCAACACGCGTTGGGTAGTGTTACGATGGCCAACGGCATCGATGGCACAGCAGGCTGAGATGTCGACAGAGGCTTTTGAGGACTTCTTCTTCCATGTCTGTACTCTCGATTACGGTAAGATGGACGCTGCCATGCAACCTTTGATCTCCTGGCTTGGCCGCACAGATCGTGTGAGACTTAAAGGCCCAGGCGATACTGACATAACGTTTTCGGTAAAAAACATTCCAGTTGTCGGCTGTTCTGGTAGGCGCAATATTCCCGATGGTGAGGTCTTTACAGCCCCAGTGAAAGAATCTGTTAATGGTGTCATTCAATACAACGTACCGACAATCTACCGTGGCGAAACGCATCATCAAATCCGGTTAGAATTTAAAGATGGCAAGGTTGTCAACGCTTCCAGCTCTAACACGGCAAAGCTTAATGAGGTGCTAGACAGCGATCCTGGCGCGCGTTACATCGGTGAATTTGCGATTGGCTTCAATCCTTACTGTACCAAGCCGATGAAAGATATCCTCTTCGATGAGAAGATGGCCGGTTCTATTCATTTCACCCCAGGTAACTGTTACAAAGAAACCGACAACGGCAATCGTTCCAGCGTTCATTGGGACATGGTCTTGTCTCAAGTGCCTGAACGTGGTGGTGGTGAAATCTATTTTGACGGTCTGCTCGTCCGAAAGGATGGTCGCTTCATAGTGGAAGAATTGGCAGGGTTAAATCCGGAGAACCTAACGTAGTGGTGCGCATTTCTGTCTCAGAGGCTTGTCGTCGCCTGATTGACGAGGAGGTGGTTGCTATCCCCACCGAGACAGTGTACGGTTTGGCGGCGACGTTAGAGGCTTCAGATGCCGTCCAACGTATCTTCGTGCTCAAGCAACGGCCTGCTAACAACCCTCTCATCATTCACCTAGCTGAGCCCTCACATCTCGTCGCCTATGCCAAAGAGATACCTCCTGGTACCGATGCCCTCACAGCACACTTCTGGCCAGGCCCGTTGACTCTTGTGTTGCCTGTCGTGACAAATCGCGTTCCAGAACAGGTGCGTGCTGGGTTACCGACAGCGGCTTTTCGCATCCCGCGGCATGAGCTAACGCTTGCTATCTTGCGGCAGGTAGGACCGTTGGTGGCTCCTTCTGCCAATCTGTCAGGGCGTCCTTCTGCTACCACCGTCGAACACGTGGAAGAAGATTTTGGTGACCGCGTGCCAGTGGTAGAAGGAGGTCCCTGTACCTCTGGAATGGAGTCGACAATCCTAGCCTACCGTGACGGCCTATGGCGGATTGCTCGTTTGGGTGCCCTATCAGCGGAAGAACTGGAACCAGTACTAGGCTATCGTCCCGCCCTCTACGATGGCTCACACGACAGCAGCCCCCTTTGTCCGGGTAGTCTCTATCGGCATTACGCTCCCAAAGCTAAGCTTGTGCTGGGACGCGAACCCTACACAGGTCAGCTCTCTGTGGTCATCGGCTATTCAGACAGGCAGTACCCTGGCGCTTCTACCCTTTTGACGTTAGGGCCTTCCTCAGATCCTGACACGGTGGCGCATCACCTCTATGACGTGCTGCGTCAATTAGACCGCATGGGTCTTTCAGCGGCTTGGGTTGATCTGCAAGTAGGCCACGATGGCTTGTGGGCTGTCATCCGCGAGAGACTCAACAAAGCTGCTGTGGAAACGTAACTTCTATTACGGCCTTGTTCACCTTTTCGGTCAGTTTTCGACCGGCTGTGGCAGTCTCATCTACCGCATCCGCCTCCTCGCCAATAGCTGACGCTATTCCCGCTAAATATTACCCACTCACTTTTAGGAATTTATCACCACAGAGTGCAAAGAGAACACAGAGAGAAAAATAGAAAATGAGAAATCCCTTTCGATTTTTAAGAAAATATTGTGTTTAGTTTTTCCCATTCCCCTCTATGTGCGCTCTGTGTTCTCCGTGGTAAAAATTTTAGCGGGAACTGCTGATGCATGAACGTCCTTTCAAAATCATTGACTCCTAGTTAGAATCCGGATAATCCGAAGTCGAACTTCAAATTGTCCGGATTTTTGTGATGTACCAGCGCCAGCTTAAATCAGAACTGATGAAAGCTAGAAGGTGTTCTTGTGTATGCCGGGACAGAGGAGCAGGAGGTAGGTACCTTTCGGCTCGTCAACTACTTACATAGTGGGGATTGTGTTAACTGTGGGTGACGTAGTAGAGAGGCGTCCATCCTTGTGCGTCCTGGATATTGACGTCAGCACCACCTTGAATCAGCAGTTGCACAATCTTCTGATTCTTCTTTTTAGCGGCTAGATGAAGCGGGGTTGTCCCATTGATATCTTGCACATCTAGGGGAGCCTCGTGTTTGATAAGAGTGCGGATCAGAGGCATATCTTCGGCTTGAATTGCCCAGTGTAGGGGGGTAAAGCCCATGCAGTTGGCAATATGGATCTTAGCACCGGCCTTTATCAGGAGAGATGAGATCTCTCTTAGACCATCTTTTGCTGCCCAATGCAGGGGTGTGGCATCGAAGCAGTTGACGGCGCTTGCTTCAGCATCGTGTGCCAGCAGCAACTGTACACAGCGCGTATGTCCTTCAGCAGCAGCCCAGTGCAAAGGAGTGAAACCGCGGTCATTGCGCGCATTCGGGCGAGCACCATGCCTCAAAAGACAGCGCATGATCTCTTCGTTTCCTAAACGCGCCGCCCAGTGCAGAGGTGTTTCAAAACGATCTGTATGCGAGTGGGCATCGATCTTATTTTGTAGAAGCAGTTCGACGCTCTTGAGATGGCTGCCTAAAACAGCAAAATGCAGGGGAGTCCATCCAAACTGGTCACGCTGAAGAGCTTTGTCACCTCCTTTAATCAGATGCTTCATCGCAGAACTATCGCCGAAATAGGCGGCTCGATGGATCGGAGCTTGTTCCTTAAGAGACGCTTCTGACTGTTCAGCACAAAGATGCATGAGCCATTCCTGGTCTTGGTTGATGTCTGACAACGACATCCTCTTACCCTTTAGCAGCAGCTTCGGCACCTCGCGCCAGTTATGTTTCGCAACAGCAACGGCTATATCAGAGCTTTTGCGTGAATGGCTCATGGCCTTTCTCCTTGATAGGTGACAGCTGACCATCATACTGTCGATGAGTATTATCTACCAACTGTTCATTAAGGTTGTATAAATAGGCAGTTGCTGTAAAGTACATGTTCAAGGCGTGACCAATTCGTCCCCATGCCCGTTTGATGGATTTCGGGCGCGGGGCACATACGCATTAAGCTATGTATGCAGAAGACTTGAGAAAACGATAGGAATGATATAAAGATATGAACGATAAAAATTAATTACTAATATTTAAGAATTTATTACCACAGAGCGCACAGAGAACACAGAGGAAAGACAGGGAAATGAGAGATCTTTTTTCGATTTTTACGAAGGTATTGTGTTTGTTTTTTTCATTTCCCTCTCTGTGTTCTCTGTGCACTCTGTGGTGAAAATGTCGTTTAGCTTAATGCAATATGGGCGCGGGCACGAATTGGTTACCTCGTGAACGCGTACCGAAACAGGAGGATGTCCATGAAACGCTATAGTTTTTTTGCTTTTGCCACATTGTTGTTGATGACGTCGGTTGCATTGTCAGCAGACTGCCCTAAATGTCGCTTACAGGCCGCTTGGGGATTGGCTGCTCAATCCGCCGATTTGTTTGATCCAGCAACAGTAGGGCGTTATGAAGGGACGGTCCTGTCGGTTCAAGAAGTAGCTCCAGCTAAAGGAGTTGTCGCCGGTGTTTATGCGTTGTTAAAAACAGCGACTGGCAATATGTCTGTGCGGCTCGGTCCTGCCACCTATCTTCAGCAGATGGGTTTTGTTGTTGAACCTTACGACCACTTGGAAGTCATGGCCTCCAAGGTGACCACCGTGAGTGATCATCCAGCTTTAGTGGCAACCAAGGCAAAGTTAGGTGATCGCACGATCGCTCTCCGTAATTCCGATGGTAAGGAAGAGTGGAGTAAAAAGTAGACTCGCGAACTTAAGATAAGTAATACCGCAAAAATCCATCAGATGTTATGATAGCGCCATGTGTGCTGCTATTAGGAAAATTACTAGTTCGTGCATTCTTCTGTTCGTCCTCGCATTAGGGTATGCGACGCCGGCCGATGCGGCTAGGTTGCATGCCTTTATCATTGCGGATACCCTGGATCCAAGCATTGGTGCCGGTGTAGCATTGGACCGCGAGTTGATGCATGCTGAGATGGTGCGCATCGCTTATTATGCGGACCTTGATCTCTGTGAGACGATTCTTGAGGGAAAAGACTATGACCCTATCCTTGTTTTAGATGTGATCGAGGAGCTCAAAACGGAGCCCGATGATGTCGTCGTCTACTTCCACTGTAGCCACGGTTTTCGTACACCGCTGATGCAAGAACCATGGCCAGCCCTCTTCTTTGGTTGGCATCAATGGGCTTTGCGCTTGGATAGCGTCCTTAAAATGCTCCGGTCTAAACCTCATCGCTTCACTTTGGTGATTGCTGATGTCTGTAACAACTGTGTTGAACTCATTCACGCTCCACGGCTGTTGCCGATGTTTACGGTAATGGGATCAGATCATTATTTGAAGTCGGCTTATCAAAGATTCTATCGCGATAAGCGTGGTTGGGTTGTCGTCTCTGGTGCAAAGCCGGGACAGTATGCATGGATGGATGTCAATTCCGGTTCTTTTTTGACTCAGAATTTTCTAAGGTGCTTTCAAGACTGTGCTAGACGTGGAATGCACGATTGGGTATCTCTGTTGCAGTCGGCATCACAGTGCACTTTGGGCTGGTGTAAGGCAATAGAAGGTCTTTCCCCTCAAGAGCCCCTATATTCTGTAGAACTCCAGTAGCTTAAGAGGTCCCTCGATGGCATTTACGTTGGCAATAGGCAGCCAGGCCCCTACCTTTACTCTCAAGGGCACCGATGGCCATATGCATTCTCTTAAGGACTTTGACGCAGCGCCAGTGCTGGTCGTCTTCTTTACCTGCAATCATTGCCCTTATGTGATCGGATCTGATGAAACAACTCGCCGCACAGCCGAGCGCTTTAAGCCACGCGGTGTTACCTTTGTGGCGATTAGCTCTAATAGCCCCCACACCTATGAAGAAGACTCTTTCGATCATATGGTCGAGAGGATGCAGGAGCACAAATTTCCTTGGCTATACCTCTACGATGGCACTCAAGACATTGCAAGGGCTTATGGCGCTTTGCGCACACCGCATTTCTATGTCTTTGACAATACTAGGCGGCTTATCTATACCGGCCGTGCTGTCGATCACCCTCGCGATGCCAGCAAAGCCAAAGTCTTTGATTTGGACAGGGCATTAGAAGAGCATCTAGCAGGCAAACCAGTCTCTATACCTCTCACCAATCCGATCGGCTGCAACGTCAAATGGGAAGGCAAAGATGGCCATTGGATGCCACCAGAAGCCTGCGACTTAGTTCCGTGTACATAATCGCCACTGTTCAATGAGTTAATCATGCATGACAATCCCAAACGACAATTGGTGGTTATTTTAACCATCGTATTCTTTGGTTTCGTCGGAATTTCGATGCCCTATCTGATCTTCCCTCCGCTCTTTTTAAATCCTGCTTACTCTATCATGCCAGCTGACTGGGGAACAGATAGTGCTGTTTTGCTTCTTGGGGTTACCTTGGCAGCCTATCCCTTTGGGCAATTCATCGGCTCACCGATTCTAGGAGCCTTATCCGATGATTATGGCCGCAAAAACATCTTGTCTACTACTTTGGTGATCACAGCTATCTGCAACCTATTGACAGCATTCTCTCTCGACCTGCAGCAGTTATGGCTGCTTGTGATCAGCCGCTTTGGCGCGGGGTTGATGGAAGGTAATATTGCCATTGCAAGAGCCATGGTGGCAGACATCAAGAGCCTCTCTAAACACGAGACCTTTGGCAAGATCAATGCTGCAGCCTCTATTGCGTACCTTTTGGGGCCACTTCTCGGCGGCGTGATGGCTGATAGTGAGCTATTTCAACACCTCACGATTTCGACACCGTTCTATTGCGTCTGCGTTTTATTTATTGCTCTGGCATTGCTTTCGACCTTCATCTTACGCGATCAAGCCAATAGTCGTTCTGTTGCCGAACAGCGCAGTGTTTGGCAACGCATCAATATCTTAGGACGTATGCAACGTCTCTTTATCGATAAGCAATTACGGTTTCTGATGGTGGTTTCGACAGTCTTTACTTTGGCTATCGACATATTCTATGAATTCGGTCCTGTTTATCTCACCGCCAAATGGATGCTGAGCCCAGTCGAGCTTGTTCTCTATAACAGCGCACTGTGCGTTGGTTTAGCGTTAGGAAGCGGCTGGTTAGTGCGTGTCTTCTCCGAACATTTGTCCGCTCCAATAGGGGTGGTGGCAGCAACTGGTGGCTTCTTTCTCTTCCTGCTGGGGATGGTCTGGACTGATTCCATACCTTTTATGATCGCTCTGTTTGCGCTAAGTGGTCTAGCGATAGGATTGGGGGTTACCGCCGTTACAGTGAATATCTCCGATTCGGTTTCAGACGCCCTTCAAGGGGAGGTGATGGGGGTGCAGATCTCTTTGCGGGTATTGGGTAACGCAGTCATCTGCTTGCTTGGTGGTGTGTTGCTGTTGTTATCTTCTAAGATTATCTTGGTGTTAGCAGCAGCTCTTTCAGCAGCAGCAATGCTCTACTATTGGCGGTACCATACTAAGGTCTTTTCAAAGTGAAGGCGTAAGCTTGCCGGTATGGACAATCGACAGCATGGACTTCTGCAATTATCTCATCATGTCTATTGAGTCCATTTCGTCTATTAGGTCCATGCTGTCCATTCACCCAAGGACGTCGCGATCTTGAAGGATGATGGGTAAGATCTCCACCAAGGATGGCATCCAGTCGATACCTCGTTTGTAGACAAGCTGAGAGGCGATATGGCAGGCGATCATCGCTTTCTTGTGATGTTCTGGTATCTTGGCCATCAACCTATCCTGATAGTGTGCACGCAATAACGGGAGGCAGTAAGCAAGGAAGCATTTGACTAATGGATCATGCGGGTTATCTGATAGAGGAATCCGGTCAAGATGATCTAAGAGCTCATAGGTGAAGTGATTGATGCGTTCCGAGACATGATCGGAGACTTCGGTCAGTCTGCCATGATCCTCTTCTTTAGTGCGCAGCAGAAGCCTGGCTTCGTTTAGTGCTGCTGTCGTCAACCTATCCAGCACCTGCTCAACAAGCGTTTCCTTATGTTTGAGAAATTCTTCATCGGTCAATGTCAGGCTGCACATGACCTCGTAGCTAGAGCAAATGACACCGCCTTTGTTGGCGGAGCTGTCCTTGATGATAAGGCAGCCGAGGTCTTCTAAAGCATGACGTGCGCCATCTGTGAGGTAGAGATTAGCGCCTTCGACGATAGCCCTAGAGGTTGGTGTTCCAGTTTCGTCAAGAAAATCTTGGTAGTTGCTTTCGTTGAGCGTGCGCGGACGTCCGCCGCAAGGAAGGAATATATCTGTCTTGGTAGTATGGACGTTGTGACGCAGCAGATGGTTCATATCACTGGTAGATAGCCAATCTTTGACGAGCACGCCATCCTTCTTGCGGAAGCATAATGTCTGCTGCACCAGGGCTGTCTGATCGCGCTTGGTTTCTTTGTCGAGAAGGAAGCCCCCTTCGTTTAGCTTGTCGACAGGATAATAGCGGAGGGGTTTGGCTTGATGGAAGAGGTCGACCATGACAGCAAGATCTAACCCATGAGGGTCGAAGATGGTGCCTGAGACGTCTGTTAAGGCTAATAGCTTGGCCGTCTTGCGATAGTAGTGGTACAGATTAACGATCTGATTGCCGGCGACATCGCCGTCGGGGCCTCCTGACATCTTGACAGTGAAGATTTCGATATCGGGATGGAAGCCGAGATGCTTAAGTGTCTCTTGCATGTAGACATTCACACCGCGGGAGGTGACGCCATATTCTTTATGATTAAAACCGACACCGGGTTTGCTGGTGATGAAGGCGCTGCCAGGGATGTAGTCATATCTCTTGGCATGGTCAGCAATCCAGACGATCATGGCGTCGCTCATCTGTTCGTCAGGGCCAAGATACACATACTCTGGACGCTTCCAGTAGTCGACCATGTATTTGGCTCTCAGATTGCCATCTGCATCGGTGTTGATAAGGGTGAGAAGGCTTTCAATAAAGGAGCGTTGTGTGTGAAAGAGGTATTCTTGTCGCTGTTCTTTTCGGAAAGCTGTCAGTCTAGCTTCTACCTCAGCAACAGGGATTTTGGCCTCTTCTAGCTCTGCTTGAAGGATACGTGCTTCGGCTTCTAACTGTCCAAATGGTTTGAGGAAGATAACGGCTTTAGAACCACCTTCAGGAATGTCTTTGTTCTTTAATTGTTGTGTGTAGGCTAGGTTATAGCATTCGGTGAAGACGTTGTTGCGCTCCACGATCATGCGCTCTTCTTGTTCGGTGTAGACGGTGCGCAGGCCTCCACGCGACAGGTCCTTGAAGCGGATGTGGTAAGCAAAAAAGTGCAATCCACGGATAAAGAAGATTGCGAAAGGGAGCTCAGGGAACTTCTGACGACGATCAAAAGGGATTTCATCGAGATACTTCGGATCTAGGCGGAAGCTTAATGCTGTATAGTTACGGCGATAGAAGTTCGTTTTGAGGCAATAGTGGATGAAGTTAACAGCTTGCTTTAAGACATAGCGTCGGCGAACATCGTTCTCTTCGTGGCCGGTGTCGAGTTTGTCGAAGAGGTTTTCTAGCTCTAAATGGAGTGCTTTGTATTTATTGAGATCGTTGTTGTCAGGATCGAATTTAAGAGAAAAGAGGTCACAGATCTTGGTCGTCAGCTCTGGGTGGCGGCAGAGCGCTTCTTCAATGTTTTCTATGCGATAAAGGTTGATGTCGATGTGGACGAGCGCTTGATGAATGAAATTGACCATAGCCCGCAGCAGGTTACCTTGATTACCCGAAACAATGCCTTTGCTGACCAGGCAGTTATCGATCGTATCAAAGGCATCGAAGTACTTGCTAGTGACCAGCTCTCTTAGAAAATCGGTGATGTCAGCGACATCCCAGCATGCTCTGCCATCGGCTCCATGGAGGTTTAATGCCATCAGCAGAATGCTCTGTCTATTGTCGGTGCTAATGTAAGAGGCATTTATGCGTCGCATGCTCAGGCCGTGTCTGTGGATCGTCCGGGCGATGCGGTAAAAGAAGTTCTGTTTTGGCGTATTACGCCAGGCGAAGATGATTTGCATCGACGGCTTATCGGTCTTGGCCCAATCCTCGTTGTAGCGTACTTCGTACTGACAATTGTCTCGGTGCTGGGCACGAAAAAACATGTCTAGCGCTAATGCTAGGCCATCTTTGTCTAGTGAACGCAGAAAGTGAGGGTCGATTTTTTTGAGGATGGTGTTGAAGTCTTCAACAGGAACATCAGGATTGCGTTGACGCACTAAAGCTTGGAGCTCATCAATAGTCTCAGTTGTCAATTCAAGGCCGTTCTTCTCTTCTAAATGTGTAAATTGTAGGAAACAGAGGCGCAAACTCTTGTTAACGCTGGGAAGCGGCGGTGGTGAGAGGGATACATAGGCGCGATAGCTCTTGATGCCATAATTAGCATAAGCTTGCAGCACGCGTAGATCGGCGTCGGCACTATCTAAACATAAGGCAATAGCGCCTCGTTTGATATGAATGGTCGAGTAGTAATCCTGTAAGTGGAAACCCATCAGGTTATGGGCGATGAGCATCATGTGCTCTTGCCCGACCTCTCTGAGAAAGGCCTCCGGCATCGCCTTCTCTAACCACAGGTAATTTTGCTGAAACTTACGCCCTTCGTCCTGTATCGCAGCCATCAGCCGCTGATGGGACTCATGTGTGTTATCTTTCGTCTGCATGTCGCCAGTCTCCAGCCCACGTTATTTTTTTCATCATACAAATTTTTGGATAGGAGGGAAGTCCGATTGTTACCATCCAGCCATTATCACTAAATATTACCCACTCATTTTTAGGAAGTTATCACCACAGAGAACACAGAGAAAAAAAGGCCTTGTTGCATAATTAACCACAGAGTGCACAGAGAACACAGAGAGGGAAATGGAAACATAAACACGTTCTATCCTTTCTCTGTGTTCTCTGCGGTAAAATTTTAGCGGGAACTGCTGGTTACCCTCTGAGAAGGCGCAAGGCGTTGAGACCGACGAGGACGGTGCCGCCTTCGTGCATGACGACGGCAGCCCAGAGAGGAATCCAGCCCATGAGCGCTGAGGTGCCGGCAATGACAATAGCGGCTACGGCGAGGATGAGGTTTTCTCTGACAATCGCCTGCGTTTGGCGGGCGCGTGCCATCAGCCAGTTGAGGAGGGTGAGGTCGTCATGGAGCAGGACGACATCAGAAGCGTCGACAGCGGTAGAACTGCCGACCTTACCCATGCAGATGCCTACCGTAGCGCGGGCTAATGCCGGGGCGTCGTTGATGCCGTCGCCTACCATCGCCAGCCCTTCGCTATTCGCCAGTGTCGTCACATATTGAAGCTTATGTTCGGGGAGCAGGTCGGCATAATACTCTGTGATTCCTAACTCTTCGGCAATCTTGCGGGCGCTGGTGATGTGGTCTCCGGTGAGCATTAACAGCTTCCAACGACCCGATTGCTGCAGCTCTTCGATTGTTTCCTTCATCCGTGGCCGGACGGTATCTCTAAAGCGAAGGAGATAGACTTCCTGATCGAGTAGTAGGAGGGTGAGCAGTTCACCTTTCTCTTTAAGTTCCTGGGTGCGTAAGTGCACTGCTTGGACAGCTTCGGGTGTGAGATGTTCCTTAAGATACTCTAGTCGACCGATATAGGCGCGGTGGTTGGCGAAGGAACCTTTCAAGCCATATCCAGGTGTTGATGTAAAGGTATCCAAAGCGATGTCAGGCGCTTTTTGTTGTTCAGCATAAGCGACGATAGCGCGGGCAATGGGATGGACGGCGTTTCTTTCCAAGGCGGCAGCGACGCCTAGAGCTGTCTCGATATGTGGCTTTCCAGCAGGTGACAACGCCTCTACGCTTAAGCAAGTCAGGTTGCCTGTCGTCAGCGTCCCTGTCTTATCGAAGGCGATGGCATGGCAGCTGGCCAGGGCATCTAACGTGATGCCTCCCTTCAGCAAGATGCCTTCGCGTGCGCAGGCCGATACAGCGCTGAGATAGGCGATAGGGATGGCGAGGATCAGGGCACAGGGTGAAGCGGCAATGAGAAAGGCTAGGGAGCGATATAACGATCCCTCAAAGCCCAAAAAAGGAATGTCCATGGCAAATGGAAGGGTGATCGTGAAAATTAAAGAGAGCAGGATGATGCCGACAGCGTAACGTTCACTCACTTTGTCAAACCAGCGCTGTAAGCGCGGTCGCGCTTCCTGTGCCTGCGTGACCAACTGTACGATCTTGGCCAATGTCGAATCGCTGCTAGTATGCGTCACACGGATGGTTAAGGCCCCTTCCAGGTTGCGTGCGCCAGCGGGCACCTGGTCGTCGATTTTCTTGGGGACGGGGAAGTTCTCCCCTGTCAGATGGACGAGGTTGACGGAAGAGGCGCCATGGATCACGATTCCATCTAACGGAACCACTTCGCCGGCTTTGACTAGGATGACGGTTCCTACGTCGATGTCTGCGACAGCGCGGTCGCGCAACGTCCCATCGTCCTTGACGATAACGGCTTTACTAGGCGAAAGCTTTTTCAGATGGCTAAGCGATCCCTTAGCCTTGTCAGTGACGGCTTCCTCGATGGCTCCCGAAAGGGCGAAGAGGACCAGGAGCAGGCCGCCTTCAAGTCCACTTCCGATGAAAACAGAAGAAAAGGCTGCTAACGTCATCAGCACGTCAATATTGATCTGTAGGCTGCCTAAGTCTTCCAGCGTTTCAATCAGTGATGTCGCCCCCGCCAACAGATAGACAGCGACCAAGAGAAGGTGCGAAAGCGGCTCATAGCCCGGGATAAAGAGCAAACCAAAGGAAGCCGCGAGCAAAATGGCGGCTAAAATAGCCGCTTTCAGGGGAAGATTGACAGCCCAATGGCGTGTCGAAGGTGTGATGAAAGGACTAGCGCTCTCCGGTAAGCCCAGGTCAAAGAACTCGTCGAAGATAATCGGTCGTTTGACGCGCTGAATGCCTGACGATGTGCTGCCCATCGCGCTATCTCTCTATTTGATCCATTCTAGTAGGAAGTACACTGCGCTGAAAGCTAGCGCACTCGTCCCAATGTTCCAGACAATAGCTGGGACGATCTGGTTGCGTTCCAGGTAGGCTGTCATCGCTGCCGCCAGACCAATCGCTAAGAAGGCGCCTAAGAAGATGCCATAGGTAGGCAGCAACCAGGTCCATAACACACAGCATAAGCCAGAAAGCAACGCTCCAGTGGCAGCACCAAGGCCCTGCTTGAGGGGATGCTCATGGACCTCCAATGATAGGCCTAACTCCTCCTCAATCATGACACGCAACAGGCGGTCACCGTCAGCCATTAGCACCTCGACGGCTTCATCGAGCAAGGTGCCTTGGAATCCTTTCGCTTCATACAAAACACGGAGTTCGTCGCGTTCCTGTTGCCGATGATGCTCGATCTCCCAACGCTCCTCAGCTACCAGGCGGTGTAGCCGCTCCAGACGCGTCCACCCTAACCAGGCGCTCCGTCCAAATTTCCAAAGGGTCCACCCTAGCGTTGTGATCGCTAAAATGGCCAAAGCCTTAGTACTTGTCGCTTCCAAATGGACCAAAACGACCCACAGCGTTAACAGTAGCAGGGCAACTTCCCGCGCCGCATCGGCTGCCGCTGACACATGGCCAGGGGTCTCCGCTCCATGTGACTCCGATGAGGCAATGATGCCGCGCGCTTGCGCTTCGGCGATGCGTTCTAAAATGCCTTTGTCTTCCTCTTGTGTCATAGAAGAAACTGTATCTCAAGTCAGCTGCCAGCGACAAGGAGAAAATCCGTACATGTTCACCACAGAGATCAGTGAGATCTATGAGAAGGATTGAGATAGAGAGAAGGTGTTAGAATATTGGGTTGAGACCTTTCATTTCTTCTCCAGCCATTCCCGCTAAATATTACCCACTCACTTTTA
>CAMFKD010000033.1 GCA_945957095.1 uncultured Chlamydiae bacterium | reverse complement strand
AGATGCGCTTAAGATCTTCGTTTTCAGTCTGCTGGACTAGGTGAACATGTACCTTAAATAGAGGTCAGCCATGAGTGATCTACTAGACAGATATGCCGCTGTGGCCGGTCGGGAAAGCGTCGATCAGCTATGCCAACTCGCAGCGCCGCTTAAACACATCACGATCACACATGTAAGTGCCACTCCGCTAGGCGGTGGTGTCGCTGAAATCCTTCATAGTATGGTTCCTCTAACAGAAGCTCTTGGCATTACCACTAAATGGCAGATCATCAATGGCTCAGCGGAGTTTTACCAATGCACGAAAGACTTCCACAACTCCCTCCAGGGAAATCACACTTCGATCTCAAGTGCTCAGCTAAAGGTCTATGAAACGATTAACGAAGCTAATGCTGAAACCCTACGTCACAACTTAGAGACATCCGACGTCGTCATCATCCACGACCCACAGCCTATGGCGATGATTACACATTTTCCAGAACGTAAAAATAAGTGGATCTGGCGCTGCCACATCGATGCGAGTAGACCCTACTGGCCGGTATGGAAATACCTTAGTGGTTTTGCAAAGCAGTATGATGCGTCTATCTTTTCTCTAGTGGACTTTACTCATCCGCTCCCTCACCCCATGTTTTTGGTGCCGCCCAGCATCGATCCATTAAGCGAAAAGAACAGGGATCTGGAGCAAGAAGAAATAGACAAAATTAGGCCATTGTTTGGCATAGATCCGGAGCGTCCTCTGGTGTTACAAGTCTCCCGCTTTGATCGCTTTAAGGATCCTATTGGTGTCATTGAAGCTTTCCGCCTGGCTAGAAAATTCAATCCCGGCATTCAGTTAGCGCTAGCTGGCAGCGGAGCACAAGATGATCCTGAAGGAGAAGTGGTTCTGGGCGAGGTTAAGAGAGCCGCAGGCAACAACCCAGACATCCACATTCTACTCCTTCCTCCTGATGCGCACCGCCTCATCAATGCCCTCCAGCGCAGCGCCGATATCATCATGCAAAAATCCATTAAGGAAGGGTTTGGTTTGACAGTAACGGAAGGACTATGGAAGGGCAAGCCTCTCATAGGAGGCAATGTAGGGGGCATCAGGCTGCAGGTCATCCACAAAGAAACAGGCTTCATTGTCAATACTCCTGAAGGTGCCGCCTACCGGATACGCCACCTTCTCCAACACCGTCAAATTGCCGAGGAGGTAGGGGCAGCAGGCAAAGAGTACATCCGTAAGAACTTTCTCATCACGCGCCACCTTAGAGACTATCTATCTCTGATCTACTCGCTTCTATTTGAGTCTAATGATCAGATTGAACTGCCAACGGTCCGGCCATGAGGCAGTGGCAGGACGATCCGAAGGTCGTGAGCTTCTACAAACGAGTGGAAGCAGGACCTATGCTTCTTATTCTAGATTATGATGGAACGCTCGCGCCATTTCAGATCGATCCTTCCACAGCGGTTCCTTATCCTGAGCTCATGGACAAAATAAAAGCACTAATCGCTACAGGAAATACAACTGTCATCATTGTCAGCGGTCGTTCCTTGGTGACGTTGATGCCTTTGCTCAAGCTCACACCCATGCCGGAGTTATGGGGTCTACATGGCGGAGAACGCCTCACACAGGATGGAGTCCGTCACAATGTCAAACCGACCAAGAAGCAGAGGGAAGGGCTACGGATAGCGCGACAAGCCATCGATGCCGGTAGTCAAGGAGGGCGTTGGGAGGACAAGGGCAGCTCCCTAGCGCTACATTGGCGGGGGCTGCCTATTGCAGCGCAGCAATCCCTCGCGCAGATGGTAGATCATCATTGGCCTACGATAGCGTCATCCTATCAGTTGGAAGTGCTTCCGTTTGATGGGGGCAGAGAGATACGCCTAGAAGGACTAAACAAAGGAAGAGCTATCTTAACTATTGTCGCCGATTACCCCAGCCTTGCTTCAACCGAAGGCATCGTCTATATTGGCGATGACACGACTGATGAAGAAGCCTTTGCAGCTTTGGGCCAGCGCGGACTCAAGGTATTAGTCAATCCGACTCGCAATCCCAATACCAACGCAGACATTCAGTTGACATCGACACGTGAGCTCACCGAGTTTTTGGATGGTTGGATCGTCAGTTTGTCGAACGCTAAGGAGAGATAGGTCATGTCGAATGGGAGTGAACAGCAACGTCTTATCATCGTCTCAAATCGCCTTCCCTTTGAGGTAGAAGTCAAAGACAGCATCCCCATCATCCATCCAGGGAGCGGAGGGCTTGTAACCGCATTGGCGCCTGTTCTTCAAGACCGCCGAGGCATTTGGGTAGGCTGGCCTGGCGGCGCCGCTGTCGATGAAAGAGCCATGCGCAAAGCCATCACCGATGTAGAGACTAGCAGTGGTTTTTCCTTTGAACCGGTTTTTTTGACAAAGGAAGATATCGATCTCTACTACCACGGCTTTTCTAATGACACCATATGGCCTTTATTTCACGATCTGCAAGGTCGCTGTAGCTTTATCCCCGAGCAGTGGCAACGCTACCAAGACGTGAATGACAAATTCGCCGACACACTCATCAGCCGTGTCAAAATGAACCACAGCTTTCTTTGGATTCATGACTATCACCTTATCCCTCTTGGACAAGCGTTGAGACAACGTGGTGCCACTGCAAAAATGGGCTTCTTTCTGCACATTCCCTTTCCCCCCTTGGATATCTTCATCAAGCTGCCCTGGCGATTTCAGATCCTACAAGCCTTGCTTACCTATGACTTAGTAGGATTTCAAACCCATCGAGATTACCACAACTTCATCCAGTGCCTGCGTCTCATGAAAGAAGACCTAGATCTGACGACTTCTAAAGGTATCCATTTCTGTCAGTGGAATGGCCATGAAACGCGCATTGGCGCCTTTCCTATCAGCATAGACTTCAAAGATTTCAGCTCTATGGCAGGTTCTCAAGAAACAGCAGAAGCGGCCTGGCTGCTCCATGAAAAATGGCCTGACCAAAAGATTGTGTTAAGCGTTGACCGCCTCGACTACACTAAAGGAATCACATTCCGACTAGAGGGCATACGCCGCTTCCTCAAACAGCACCCGGAATGGCATGGCAAGATTTGCTTCATCCAGCTAGTCGTTCCCAGCCGCGTTGAAATTGCCAGCTACCAAACCATGAAGCAGGAGATAGAAAGGCTTGTCAGCGAAATCAATGGTCAGTTCACCCTAGAAAATTGGATCCCTATCCACCACCTCTTCCGTCCACTCCCAAAGAAAGACCTTCTGGCCTACTACCGCACTTCAGACGCCGTCTTGGTGACGTCAATCAAAGATGGCATGAACCTCGTAGCAAAAGAATATGTCGCCTGTCAAATCGATCGAACAGGGGTTCTAATCCTCAGTGAGTTTGCGGGCGCTGCCGCGCAGCTGCGCAACGGGGCTCTCCTCATCAATCCATATGATGTCGAAGGCATCGCCGATGCGATCAATCAGGCGATGACGATGCCGCAGGAAGAGCGCTATAACCGTATGAAGACACTGCAACGGTCAGTGAAGAGACAGGACATTTACTGGTGGATGCGCACCTTTTTAAGCACCGCTTTTGCCAAAACCTTGGATGACTTCCCGGTGGTGAAAGAAGAGAGTCTAGACCCTCTTATTCCGATGGCAAAACCAGGTGGCTAACAGCGATGACCGCCGCCTATCCAAAACACGATAAGCACACAACTTCAGTCGATCATTCAGTAGAAACCAAGCCAATGCATAGAGCCATACCATTCCGGCTAAAGGCCACCCTATCGGTTCCATCAACACACCATAAACAGCGATTAAAGTAGCGATGCCCTGAGTACCAAACACAGCCCACAGCAAGATGTTGGAAGGGCGGTGCGACCAGAAGGGGCCACGCGTTCTAGTGAGAAAGATAGTCATATGACCGGCCACAGACAGCTTTAGGTAGATGAGAGTCTGGATCATTGGACGGGTGAGATGCAAAAGCTCTTGGGCGATGTAAAAAAGGCCAAAAGACGCCACAAGGCCAATGCTGCCCAATAAAGTCGCAATCCCTAGTACTTCGTGCATATTCCAGGCTTCTGGTACCTTAGAGTACTGAACATTGTCATACGCGATAGAGAGAATAGCGCCATCGTTGAGAAGAGCCAGCATGACGATCATGATGGCGGTAACAGGATAGAAGTTGAAGACTAGAATAGATGCTGTCATAAAGAGCAACACTCGCAGCGTCTCGGTTATGCGGTAAATCGCATAGCTGTTCATACGTTGGAAGATGTTGCGGCTCTCTTTTATGGCATCTATGATGACAGAGAGGCCAGGCACCATCAATACGATATCGGCAGCGGCACGTGCTGCATCTGTAGATCCCGCCACAGCAATGCCGCAGTCGGCCTTTTTTAGGGCAGGTGCATCATTAACGCCATCGCCCGTCATAGCGACAATATGGTGAGCGCGTTGCAACTCATCGACAATGTGATATTTGTGCTCAGGAAAGACTTGCGCAAAACCATCCGCATTCTCCACAGCTGCTATGATCCATGCCCCATGATCGCTCGTCAACTCGCTGGCATCTAAAATGCGATCACCTAAGTCCAACTGACGCGCTGTCTCACGGGCTATCGCCACCTGGTCTCCCGTCACCATCTTGACACGCAAACCCATGTCGCGAGCAATCGCAATGGTTGGTTTAGAGTCCTCCCACAACGGATCGTGTAGAGGCAACACTCCAAGGAATATCCACTCTCCTTGCGCATTGGTACGCGCTACCCCTAAAGAGCGATAGCCACGTCTAGCAAAACCTTCGATAGCTTTCTCGACGGCAGGAGCTATGCGCTCTTTGTCGCTTGCCAACGCCAACACAACCTGTGGCGCTCCTTTAGTCACCTTGTAGGTTGCGCCGTCTAAGCCGCGGACTTCAGCCTCCGTTCGTTTGCGCACGGGATCAAAGGGGATAAAGCGCTGAATCGTAAAGCTCTTGATGCTATCAGGATGGCTAAGCCCTTCTATCACAGCCAAATCGATGACATCTCTATTTTCCTGACGAGAAGCTAAAGCAGCACTGACTAATAAGACATCCCGTGTGATCCCTTCCGCACAAAAAGGTTCTCCTAACGTCAACTTATTCTGCGTCAAAGTACCCGTCTTATCAGTACACAGCACATCAACTCCTGCGAGCTCTTCAATAGCGGTTAGTCGCCGCACGATCGCTTTCATCTTGGCCAATAGATGCGCTCCCACCGCCATCGTCACAGATAACACGGTAGGCATCGCTACAGGAATAGCCGCAACCATCAGAACTAAGGCAAACTGTAGAGTCATCAAAAAGGAATCACCTCTAAAAAGAGCGACGATGAGAATTATTGTCACAAGTGCAAAAGCCAAGACGATCAAGTAATCGCCAATCTTGAGGACAGCGCGTTGAAAGTGGCTTTCGGTGTACGCTTCCTCTACTAACTGTACCGTCTTCCCAAAAAAGGTGTCCTTGCCGGTACGACAGACCAAAGCATCGATCTCCCCTTGCCTCACGATGGAACCCGAAAAAACGGTCTCAGCAGTTTGATGCTGTACCGGTAACGACTCTCCAGTCAGTGCTGACTGGTCAACCTCTATCGGATCGCCTTCCAATACATAAGCGTCAGCTGGAATGATGTCGCCTAAGCGTAGACGTATGATATCGCCTGGCACCAAGTTGACAGCATCGAGCGTGGTCCAAGCACCATCCCGACGTACCTTAGCCCTGACGGCTAACTGCGCTTTCAAGGCAGCAATCGCATTGTCAGCTTTGTGTTCTTCCCAATATCCGATCAATCCATTGGCGCATAACAACGTTAGAATAATAAAAAAGTCTGGCCAATGGCCGATCACAGCCGATAGGATCAAAGCAATCTCAACCATCCAGGGGATAGGCCCCCAAAAATAAGAGAAAAACTTAAGGAAAGGGTTAACCGCCTTTTCGGGCATCTCATTACGGCCATACTTAAGCAGACGCTCCTCCGCCTCTACCTGTTTTAGGCCATCAGGAGATGCCGCAAGCTCCCTAAAACGGTCTATTAATGGGATAGAAATGTTCTCTTTCTGCATTTCTATCCCCTCCAAAAGTGGCTACTCTTTAGAGACAAACATGTTATACAACCAGGCCAGCAAGAAAAGTCCAATGAACGCGTCGAAGAAACCATAGATAAGCCCGACAATGCTGCCTCCGAGTGAAACGGTGTAACCTGGATAAATGCTGCTCATCAGCATGAGAAATTCCTTAGAATAGCCAGTATAGACCGCTAGCAAGGTACAGATAAACATGCTGATCGCCCAGATAATCCCCCCAGCAAGACCCAATTTGGTTGGATGGAGCATATAACCTCCTCTGTTGAAGCTACAGGGTTTAACCACAACTCATTGCAATTCCATCACTTCATCCATCTTCATTATGATTAAAATAATTAATACATACAACAGAAGTCTCCTCAACAGTGAAAGCCTAGTGACAACGATACATGTTCACCGCAGGGGGCAGTGAAATCTATGAGAACGATTGAGATAGAGAGAAAATTAAGATATTGAATTCAGACCTTTGGTTTCTTCTCGCTAATCTCATTCCTCCTCACTGGTCTCTGTGGCTCAGTGGTAAACATTTATTACTCAACAGAACTTGCAAACTAATTATTAAAAAATGTTAAAATATAAGTGTATTAGCATGCATTAAAAGGAATAAGCATATGGTAGGGCCAGATTTGCCACCAGGAACGTTACCCCCTCCTCCCTCATTAACAACACCGTCTCTCCCACCAACACCAACTACCAGCCATCCATCAGCCGCAAGTGGTGTTTCCACTGTAGCTGACACTGGAGTGCCAGTACCTGGAGGACCTCCCCCTCCAGGAATGCATCCCCCTGGAAGCACAAGTGTTACCAGGGAAGTTCACGATGCTTCTCACGCGGGTCACACTACAACTGAGAGGCAAAGAACAGCGACTGCGAGCAGGTTTGGTCGATTCATGGACAAATTGAAAGAGCTCCCCTGGGGAAAGATTGGCTGTGTCGCACTGATCGTCATTGGCGTTGCGATTATGTTTGAGCCATCAGGTATCGGGCTGGTCGTCGGCTTACTGCTCATTGCGGCGGGTGCTACAGGATTAGCAATCATATACCGCGGAGAGCAGGTTAAAACTGCCAAAGCTAACCGCGAAAGACAAGCGGCAGAAGCCGAACGGCAAGCACAAGCTCAGCATCAAGCACAAGCTCAACAGCAAGCAGAACTCCTTCGAAGATTAGGGGGCTCAGGAGATCCTTCCGGCCATCTACCTGGGGGTCCAGGTTCACCACCTCCTCCACCTGGCAGTTCCGGGCCACCATCTCATGGGGGACCGGTCCATCCTAGAACCTCGCCATCGTCTTCTGACCCACGGGATCCGTTAACAGCGAGAATGGGAACACATCGCCGCGCTCCTCCCGATCCTAGATTGCCTGGCACTTCTTCTTCTACCCATCGAGCAACACCCTTTCTGCCGCCTCCTTCACCACCACATACTGACTTGGATAGTGATGAAACGATGCATCCTCCGCCCACATACCCAGCCTCCGATCCGACTGGATTACACCCACCCTCTAGCGACCTTTCGCGCGCAGCAGAGCTCAACGCTGACTCCCCCGACTTACCCTCGCATCTGCAAATGTCTGTCTTACCCAACGTGGCGACAACAGTAGCCTCTACCCCCGACAGAAGTGCCGCGGCAAGAATGTCTAGTTGGGTTGCAGGAAGTATTGCTAGCGTCCCTCCCCACCAGCAGCACTCTTAACGTAAAAGAATGTGATAGAGAGGTTCCGAGCAAGCTCTCCCACTGCAAATCCTAGCAACGAAAGACCAACACTGAGCAGTTCTCTAGGCAGCTCGTAAGGCACTATCTTAAAGAGAACAAACCCGACGGCTCCAAACGCGATCGCCAAAGCCGCGGATAAGACACTGCCGCGCTTCATCCACAAGCCAAAGAAAATGGGAACAAACAGGCAGCAAACTGAAAGCTCATAACTCACCACCATGATATCGACGATATTAGTGAAGAAAAACGAAATGGTCAGAGCACTCAGAGCGATGACGACAGAAAGGAATTGCGATACCTTCACATCTTTAGGCAATCCAAAGTCCTGCACCAGATTGGAACCGATCGCGTTGATGAGGGAGTCAGCGGTCGAAATGATCGCACACAGAACCGCCGACGCGACTAAAGCAGCAATCCAGGGGTTGGTCATCTGCATAACAGCAAACATCAGCACGCTGGAACCCGTCGGCGGTGCCTCTTCGAGCGACTGGGCCAATACGCCAAAGAAGACTGCAATAGCGCCCATCAGCAGCGTCCCGGCCGCCGCCCATAAGGCCGCTTTCGAGATCGTTCGGGGTGACTCGGCAGAAAAACAGCGCTGTCCCATGTCTTGTTCAATCACCATAAAGAGCAAAGGCATAAACAGCCATCCATATAACTTGGTGGAGACAGCATCAAAGCTCTGTGTTGCTTGTCCGGCAGCCATCGAAGCGTCTTGATTCCACATGACATAACCGAAGGTGGCGAGAAAGACCACTACAAAGAAAGCAGCTTGGATGATGTCTGTGACGACAACAGCCTTAAAGCCTCCCAAGGCGGTGTAAACGATGACGATGCTCCAGAAGAGGATGAACCACACACGGCTTTCGACGCCCAGGCTCACCATAAACTTGCTTGACCCAACAAACTGCGAGACCAAGATCATGAAGAGAGTGGCAATGGAAAGCAGCGATGCCACCTTCTTGAGCAAAGGTGAACGGTAGACGACCTCAAAAATCTGTGCGACGGTCGCTATGCGCAATGCCGCTAACCGACCACCGATTCCCGCGCCTAAGAGCAAGATGCCGACAGCTGCACCTAATGGATAGAGCAAGACACTCCAGCCATATTGGTACGCTTCTTCAGAACCGCCCAAAAAGAGGCAACCGCCCACTTGAGTCGCTAAAAAAGTCATCATCAGGGGAAAAAAGCGTACGTTTCTTCCTGCTAAAAAATAATCATCTTGGCTGCTCACTTCCTTAGAAGAACGTCCTCCTAACCAGAGGCATAACCCTTGCAACACTAAGAAAATCGTAATAAAAGCTGTATAATCCATGATAAACTCCACCACGCAATATTGGGATAAAGCAAAGCGATCAATGGCTCGCTAGCTCTATCGAAAAAATGTTTCTAACAAGAAAAAGAACGGGCGATCGCTCGCAGTGAGCAATGCCTAGCTGGTATGATGAGAATGATGATGATGGTGGAGATGAACAGAAGCGCAGACAACGCTTAGTAATGCAGGATTAACAATCTTACTCCTTATTGGATCTAGCATCTTCATACTCCTGTTCAAACCGAATTAGCTTCGGTAAGGATCAGTGTAGCAAAATAAAAGCTAAAAAGCAAGATCCTTGCGCGAAGCGCCCTTTTCAATTGGAAGAGCTTTTTCCGAAAATACGAACCTGTATTGAAGAGGGATCGTACCGGCAAAGCAGACACGCAATCGACCGTGAGATCGAAAGAGATATTGAGCTGCCTGATGTACTGTACGTATTAAAAAATGGATATCACGAAAAGCAAAAAACATCTTTTGATGATTTTTTTCAAACGTGGAAATATGCGATTAGAGGAAAAACACTAGACAACTTGGACATTCGCATCATTATTGCCTTTGACAAAGATGATATGTTGATAATAACAGTTATGCGAGTGATGAAATATTAGCTAATTTACAACGAGAACAGCATGAGCAGTAAAATATTTGAAACAATTATATACGAAGATTTAGGATTTCCAATTCAGTTAATTGACGTCCCGATGCGGAAAATATTTGGAGATTGGGTGCTAGACGTCGATTTGAATGAACTCCAAATAGAAGTAATAAATCAAATAATTCAGCAACCCATTCCTTTGCATGCAGAAGAATTGAGGTTCATTCGAAAATACCTTGAAATGACAACCACAGCTTTTGGTGAGGTATTCGGGGTAACACATGCAGCTGTACTTAAATGGGAACAAGGCCACCTCCCCCCCCCATCAACAGATCTATGCATTCGTATGTATGTCATGAAACGTCTCCACGTAAAACATGCCGAATTTGGAAAATTATTTCACAAAATCAGTATGGCAGATTTAGCGGAAGCCAAAAGAAAAAAAACAGCGGCCAAGCCTATAACTTTGCGTATCAGAAAACGAAGCCGTGCGAGTCTTTCTAGGAAAACTCTTAGAGCTAATCAACGCTCAAAGTTGTCGAAGAGATAGCTGTGGCCAGCCAATGTGGTGATGGGGTCGCCGCATCTTAGAGTGCGGCCAGGATCTTTGTCATGATAGCGCAGTCGGCAGCTCTTAACGTGGTGTTGGAAGAGGAAAGTCCACTCCCCTGCCTGGTCACAGCGAAACACCACGCGACGAATGGTATGCTTGCTCCATTCGAAATCCAATGTCCCAGCCGGTGAGCATGCAGCATTGAGGAAGCGTCCGCAATGGAACTCCGATGGCAACATCGGCAACAGCGAGATCTCTTGATGTTGATGACTGACAAAGAGTTGGCGGATGATCTCAGAGCCTACTGTCAGGAGCGTGAGAGGATCCTCTTCTGATGTGGCAGGTGGGAGGGCAAACCCTTGATGATCATCGTCGTTTAGACGTGGAGCCAACATCCCACTAAAACCTGCTCTGAACAACTGTTGGAAGGCCGGAACGATGACGTCACGGGGGCCATCGATAGCAGCTTCACGGCACTGTTGCAACAGCTGCGTCGTCCCGCTCCCCTGAGGCTGGCGCGAAGCCCTCACCAGCCGACCCAACCTAAACCAGACCGGCATGATTTCTGCCATATCCAAGCGCTCCCGGACATGCTCCCACAGCTGCGCTTTGTGACAACCTAGCGACAGCCTCTCTGTGTCCAGCGGGGTGAAGAGAGTCATACCATCATTGGATGACGCAGAACCCATTAGTAACGACTCTTTAGACTGTAGGATGACGTGGTTGACATCTTGCTGTGTCCCCGGCCGCCAGTCGAGCACCAATCCACCTAAGGGCACTTTTTCTGTTTCCAGAAGGACCCCACCATTTTCTGTAGCAGCGATGAGGCGGTAGCGAAAATAGCCTGTACTGCTATGCCCCCATACCTTAATAACACCGCGTTCTAAATCTTGACTGATCGTGAAGCCAGCGACAGGACCCGCTATTTGCAGATCCAAAGTGCCCAAGGAGCCAAGGACAATTCTAGCAGGAAATATACGTAGTGGTATGCCAGAACCGGGCATTCGCAATGAGGTGCCGGGTAGGTGTGTGAAGGGGTTCAGTCTGGAGGCTATCGCAATACGCATGGTGTTGTCATTCGGGTTTAAGAACCGACAAGGCGCCCAACAAGGCCGTCAGCTCTGTTATCGATAAGCTCTACTTCCACTAGTTGGTTGCTGCGAAGTGATACCTCTGGTAACCACACCATGAGAAAGTTCTCTGTATGTCCACTAGCCTCTCCTGGTCGGGAGCCATCGTTTTCCTCTGTCAAGACCGTCATGCGTCTGCCTACATACTGCTGACGAAGTTGAAAGGATTCCTTCTCCGCAATGCGCATCAGCTGCTGCTTACGTTCACGCATCACGTCAGCGGACACCTGGTTCGGCATCGTCGCAGCACGCGTTCTGGGTCGAGGGCTAAAAGGAAACATATGCACTTTGGCAAAACGTACCTGGCGAAGCACATCAACAGTGTCTTGAAAGTCGCTATCTGTCTCACCTGGAAACCCGACGATGACATCGGTGGTCATGGTAAAGTCTGGACTGGCTGTCCGCAGCCTTTCTACGGTATCTAAGAACACCTGCCTGGTGTATTTGCGGTTCATACGCTTAAGGACAACATTGGATCCTGCTTGTAACACGATATGCATGGAAGGACAGGTGGTCTTGCCAGATAAGACAACCTCGATCAGTTCATCGTCCACTTCGTCGGGATCGATGGAGGAGATACGCAGCCGCTCTAATCCAGGGACGGCATCGACAGCCCTCACAAGATCCGCTAAGCGATCTGGTTGCTCTGCCTTAGCGCCATCGAAGTCACCGATGTTGATACCCGTTAGGACAATCTCCTTGTAGCCATTAGCCACAAGCTGGTGTGCTTCGGCTACAATGTCATCGAGGGGACGGGAGCGGGAACGGCCTCTCACATAAGGGATGATACAGTACGTACAAAACGAGTTACAGCCATCCTGTACCTTGAGAAAAGCTCGCGTATGGCTGTCAAAATGCTGGATAGCAAACTCAGGCCACTGGCCAAGGTCAGGAAAGAGAAGCTCAACTAGACGTTCTTTATCTTTGTTGAGGACGACGTCGGTGACCCCTTCGATCTCACGAATCGCCTCTTGTTGACTTTCAGCGGAGCAGCCAGTGACAACAAGACGCGCTCCTGGTTGTTGGCGTGCCAGCTTACGGATCTCATGCCGACTATCGCGGTCGGCACCTAGCGTGACTGTGCAAGTGTTGACAATGCACAGATCAGCTCCTTCGTCATCGGCAGCGGGGCGATAACCTAGCGCTTCCAGCTGATCGCGGTAAGCCTGCGCCTCATATTGGTTGGTGCGGCATCCTAGCGATACGATTCTAAATTTCTTTGACGTATGATCCATGTTAAGCTGTAAGGGCAATGGTACTAAAGACCCCTGCATGATCGGACAAGGCATCCGGGATTAACTTAGAGGCGTCGTACCCCGTTTCCACTAACTGACTCAACACCGACTCGGCTGTCCCGTTAAGCAGAAGGGTGTGGTCTAAATTCAGCGGGCCGGACACAAGCTTGTCTCCCACTAACCGAGCGCAGTACTCATCACCGCCCCAGGTGTAACCCGGAGGATCGCCAAAGTTCCTCTCTCCCCTGGTAAACAATTGTGACCACTCGGAAGCGGCATACTCGTCGTCATCCAGATTGAGATCGCCAGTGACAACGACACATTTGTCCTTGACCTTCTGCACCTTTTCAACGATCAGGAGCATCTGAGCGCGGCGTGCTTGCACTTCATCAGGAGTCGCATGCTGCGGTTCTTCCGAATGCTGAAGGTGGGTGGTGAAGATACGTGCAAAACTAGCGCCGTTGCTCTGGATATCAAAAGCAAAGACACCTTTAGACCCTAGCTTCGTCCTGCCCACAAGCATGTCTTGCGAAAAAGGAATGTACTCGGCATCTGTGATGTGATACTTGCTGGCGACCATCATCCCAGAGCTAGGACCAAACCCTTGGGCTCCTATATTGAAGTAAAAGTGCACATATCCGTGATCTTTGAGCCTATCCATCAAGAGAAAAGCAGAATCGGTGTCGTTAGTTTCATAGATGCAGTTGACGTCAGCATCCTTTTCGATGATCTTATCCGCGATAGCGTTGATGCGAAAATGCCAAGGCAAGACACCACCATCGCTGATGCTATAGCCTCCCCCGACACAACAGATGTTCCAAGAGAGCAAAGTAAACTGTCCATCGCTGCCAAGGTTCTTAGGCTTAGCATGCGCTACCTTGTGCAGATAATTTTCTGTTTGGCACTTGACGATCAAGAAATGTAACGCAATACCAGGAATCGTCGCAAAGAGAGCCAACGTAGCAAAGCCAACGATCGCGATCGCTAGGAGAATCTTCCTAGCATACAGAGAGACTTTATTAGCCGTTGGGTTAAGGTCTTTGACTAATGAAATGCGCCTCCAACACTCATGCACCTTGCAGGCTGGATCGACGAGCAAAGAGGCTGCCCTTATCGCCACCTCTTTAACTTTCGTGCTGAGGAGATCGACATCATATGCACCCAATTCCGCCTCAGATGTGACCAGATCAAAGAAGCCTTTGTCATCTACCGAATCGGCCGAACAGATCATTTAGTTTTCCCCTTGAAAGCTTTGATCGATACTACCAACCTCTTCGATTACAAGACAACTGTTTTCCCCAGTGCAGCAGGTGACTGACCATTAAATCAATTTCTTGAATCGTTCATCTGCAGAGAAGGGGAGAAGACCTCGTTATCGTTTGTGATCCGAAAGTCTCATGATGAAAGGGATCAGATTAACGC
>CAMFKD010000032.1 GCA_945957095.1 uncultured Chlamydiae bacterium | reverse complement strand
GTAAAAATCGAAAAAAGATCTCTCATTTCCCTGTCTTTCCTCTGTGTTCTCTGTGGTAATAAATTCTTAAATGTTAGTAGTTAATTTTTATCATTCCTATCGTTTTCTCTAGTCTTCTGCATACATATTAATGCATATATGCGCGTCGTGCCCGTGCCCGGAGTCCATAAATCGGGCACAGGCACGAAAAAGCTACCCTATGAACAGATACAAAAAAAGCCCCGAAACATAGCAAGTATGTTTCGGGGCTTTTGTTAAGGTCTAAGTAGCAGATTAATGCTTCTTGGCCTTAGGAGCTGCTTTTTTGGCAGGAGCTTTTTTCGCAGCTGTCGTCTTCTTAGCAGGAGCTTTCTTCACAACAGCTTTCTTAGCTGGAGCTTTCTTGGCAGGAGCTTTTTTCACAGCTGCTGTCTTTTTAGCAGGAGCTTTTTTCACAACGGCTTTCTTTACTGCAGGCTTTTTCGCTGCTGCTACTGGCTTCTTAGCTGGAGCCTTCTTGGCAGGAGCTTTTTTTACAGCTGCTGCCTTTTTAGCAGGAGCTTTTTTCACAGCGGCTTTTTTAGCGGCTGGCTTTGCAGCTGCGTGATGAGCTGTACTTTTCTTTGTTGCTGGTTTTACTGGTTGATCACTCATGTCTTCATCCTCTTCTTCAAATTCTTCAAAATTATCTTCATCAAAATCTTCAAATACAACCTCCTTGTGGCTGCTACGCGGCTTGCTACCTTCATAGCCATTCAAGGGTGCTGTAATACCTTTATCCACAAATTTGCTGGAAAGATCCCTCAACGTAGCCAACTTCTTGTTTAGGCTTTCCAACGTGACGTCACGGTCTATGTCTTGGGAAATACGTCGGCTTGCCAACAGCTCCGCCTCACTATCAAACTTAGACGAGAATATCGCAGCTGACGACGATGTGATATCCGGTGTAAACAGAAAAGGTCGTACGCTCGGTGACACTTGGGTGTAAATGTCCACCGACACTTGCGGTTCAATTTCTAGCTTGGCCGTTTGCTTAGGCGGGCGGCCGCGCTTGGGTCTTGGGTTCAAGGCTTCATTAGAATAATAGGTCTTTGCTTTAGCTGTAATCGTCTTACGGGCGTTTTGTACATCGCGACCAACCTCTTTATCAAAGAGGCTCTTCTTGATGTTCTCCATCGTCTGTTTAGTGAAATCGAGATCTTCTTCAAAGACAAAGTAAAACTCGTTCTTACGTAGCCATTCGATAATGCGGATACGAGAGCGTTCCTGATAGTACTGTTGCCACTTTTCCAGTTCTGTGTGGTGATCATAAATGAACTCGAGAAAGTGCTCGCGTGCTTCTTTAGATTGGATGATGTCTAAGAGTTTTTCTTTGGTGTCGATGTCATACACCTTCTCGTTTACGAAGCCTTCCATGATCTTCTTCGTTTCAAAGAAGGTCAATTTAGGGATTAGGCGGTAGCGATCTGGTTGCTGTTCTAATTCTTCATGAAGCGCATCTAACTCTTCTTTGCTGTGGTCTAAATCAACATAGATGATGAAACCTTCAACACGGTCGAGGTAGAAGTCTCTTTCGTCGTCGGATTTTGCAAAAGCCTCCATAAGGCGGTGACAACGCAGAATAAGGGGGTTTTGCGCAACTGGCAAAGAGGTTTTTTTCTTCGTACTTGTGGTCATTTTGACTAACCGTAATGAGGAACAAATTATCATTTACTTATCTTCCCGCATCATAACGGAATTTGCAAAACAAAATACAGTGAAAAATGATGAGAGGTTACATTTGATTGGTCCAAACACCATCGAAAAGATGGGTGGCAGGACCCAACATAGCGATGTTTGAAAAGGGATAATGACCGCTGAAACTGATGTGTAGAGCCTGTTTTGAACGTGTCCAAATTGTGATGGGCGATGGTAGATGATGTTGATAAGCGCATGCTAATGCAACCGCAATCGCACCGGTTCCACATGCCGGTGTTTCATCTTCCACCCCTCTCTCCCATGTGCGATAATAACATTCTTGACCATTGCATGTGACAAAATTGACGTTGGTGCCATTGACGCCAAAGAGGGGATGTCGACGCAAAATAGGCCCTCTAGAGGCTATGTCCACGCGATCGATGTCATCGACAAAGATGACACAATGCGGTACACCGGTATTGAGAAAGTGCGCAGATAGCTCATTTTTTTGCAGGTCTATTGGCAGATGCCATCGTACAGCAGTAGGATCGCCTACCGCTGCCATGACCCCATTTTGTTGCAGAGATAGAGGGATCAGTCGTTCGGTAGTTTCCACGGTGCAACACGTGATTCCAGGGCACAGTTTAGCGATGAAGAGCATCAGACAACGGATGCCGTTACCGCACATTTCGGCCTCGCTTCCATCGTTGTTGAAGATACGCATTCGATAGTCGGCTTTATTCGATGCTTCCAATAGGATAATCCCATCGGCGCCGATGCCATGGCGTCTATTGCACAGATGTTGGATGGATGCGGTCTCTTGAGTGGGAAAGAACAGGCTGCGGTTATCGATAAGGATGAAGTCGTTCCCGCAGCCTGTGTATTTGGAAAAGTGCATGATCAGTTTCCAATGATGCTCGCAACTTCGTCATAACTGGAGACTACTTTGTCTAGAAGACCGAATTCCATGGCCTCTTGAGCACTCATCCAGGTGTTGCGATCCATCATCTTTTCGATGACTTCTTTACTTTTACCTGTGGCTTCAGAATAGCGATTGATTAAGGCTTCTTTGGTACGCAACATTTCCATGGCTTGAATTTCGAGATCAGTCGCTTGTCCACGCATCACGCCGGATAGCAAAGGTGCGTGGATCATGATGCGGCATAATGGTGTCGCTAGGCGACGTCCTGGACCGGCTACTAAGCTCAAGACGGAGCCCATTGAAGCTGCTAGACCGGTTACTAAAGTATAGACAGGTGACTTGAGCATTTTGATCTGATCCCAGATAGCCCATCCAGCATCAATGGAACCACCGGGACTATTGATGACAAGAAGAATGGGTTTTCCGGGACCCGTTAAGTCCAGATACCAGAGCTTTTGGATGATGTCGTTAGCGCTATTTTCGTCGAAGGCATCGCACAAAAAGACACGACGGGCATCTAAGATAGCTTTAGAGACTCTTTCGTTCGTTTTTGGAGCTGTTGAGGCTGCTTCGTCAGGTTCCATGTTACCCTCCGGTGTAGTGATTGTTGATTGGATCGCACCATACTATAAATGGTGTAGATTCTCAATCGATAATGATTTCAGGATACAGTGGGTATTGCTGTAACAGGTCCGCTATGCGCTGTTTGGCGGTGTCCAATACTGCTGGGTCAACGCTGTATTTTGCTTTGCTGAGTTGGTCTGAGTTGGGAACGTTAGCAGGTTTGGTATGCGATAGCACTTCGACGATGATGGAGGCGATTTCCTTCATCTCTTCCCTTCCCATTCCTAAAGTAGTGGTGGCCGGGGTACCGATGCGAATACCGGAGGTATACCAGGGTCCATTGGGATCGTTGGGGACGGCATTGCGGTTAGCATTGATATGGGCATCCCGTAGTGCTTGTTCTGCTTGTCTTCCCGTTAAGCCAAAGGGAGATACATCCAAGACCATCAGGTGGTTATCCGTGCCTCCGGTGAGAATCGTCTGACCTAGTTCCACAAGGCTGGCAGCTGCCGCCTTGGCATTATCGACAATACGATGGGCATAGATTTCGAAGTCTGGGCTGTTAGCTTCTTTGAAGGCGATGGCTTTAGCTGCGATGACATGTGGGAGAGGGCCACCGAGAACGAGCGGACAACCTTTGTCGATGGAATCGGCGAATTCCGCTTTGCATAGCACGAACCCTCCTCGAGGGCCGCGCAAGGTTTTATGCGATGTTGAGGTGACCACGTGGGCGAAAGGGATGGGGTTGTAGTCACCTTGAAACACTTTACCAGCGACTAAACCAGCGAAGTGTGCCATATCCACGACGAATACAGCACCGACGCTATCGGCAATTTCGCGCATTGTGGCGAAGTTGATTTTTCTTGGATAGGCCGAATAGCCCGCTAGTAAAATGGTAGGACGCTCTTGTTTTGCTTTTTCAGCGATGGTGTCGTAATTGAGTAGGCCAGTCGTAGGATCGACATCATAGGTGATGCTTTGCATCATCTTTGATGAGATATTATGTCGGTAGCCGTGTGTCAAATGACCGCCGGAGTTTAGTGATAGTCCCATGACCTTTTGGTTGATCAAGAGTTGACGCACACGTTCATATTCGTCATCGGAAAGTTCATCTAAGCTCTTTTTGCCCAACCGCTCAATTTCTTGGTTCTGAATGCGATAGGTCAAGATGCTCCAAAAGGCAACGAGGTTGGCATCGGCGCCGGAGTGCGGTTGCACATAAGCATGGTCACAACCAAAGAGCTCTTTAAGCTGATCGTTAGCCTCCATCTCTACAATATCAACATTGTCACAGCCAGCGTAAAAACGGTGCTGCACAAAGCCTTCGGCGTATTTGTCTGTTAGCAAGTTGCCCATAGCTAGCTGTACTCGCAAAGAGGAATAATTCTCTGATGCAATGAGCTTTAGATAGGTGCGTTGATCACGGAGCTCTTGCTCGATAGCGTTCGCTACTTTAGAAGAGGACTCGGCCACATAGTCCAAGGCAGCTAGGTAAGCAATGGCGGCACGGTTTCGCTTCTTCTCATCTACCTGTGTAAGATATCGGTCTAGATGCGCCATTGCCCTATCCTCGGTTTGTTTTTTGTTGGGAATATTTTGTCCGATCGAAAGAAATAATGGTAGCCAAAAAAAATCCGCTGAGGCACTTCCCTCAGCGGATTAGACTAGTCAACTTGAACAGCAGACTAGAAACGTCGGCCGTAAGAGATTTCGAAGCTGTCTTGGTACATGCGCTGTGTCAGTGTACCGAGGGAGCTGATCAGCTGCGATGGACCACTATAGTTCACAGGGAACATGTGGAAGTAGCTGAAGTCGATCTCTTCGCAAGGATTAAGCGCATAGGTAAAGCCCAGTGTCAGGTGGTTTTTACCAATGTTTTGCGTCATGACGTTAACGTCGAGCTGTCTGTTATTGTAAGGGATCTGAGAGACGCACCAACCGCCACGCAGTGTGAGGCAATCATCCCAACGGTAGTCAGCTCCAACCTTGTAAACGTCGAGATTGTCCCAGCCAAAGCCTGGGCCATCAAAGGAACCGGCTTGGTAAGGACCACCCGCACCGACAAAGCGTTGGATGCTGTTGTGCCACATCTTCACATCGTTGTAGAAGAGACGCTGCCATTCGAAGGAGACTCTGGAGCAGCAGCACCAATCCCATGTGATACCTACAGCTAATTGAGCAGGAACGTCCAATCGGCCGCGTTGGCAGATGATCCCTTTGTACTTGTTGAATCTCTCATCAGCAAAGCGAGTGGTGTAAGAAGCACCAGCTGTGATGTTCTCCCAGATACGACCAATCCAACCAATGCGGAAGGCGGCACCAAAGGCATAGTCGATATTGCGGTTGGTCACATTGCCAGGAGCACTGGAGGTGACTGGATTGTCGAAGCCATGTAGACCGCGCACTGTCAAGGTTTGCTCAACCAAGACCAAACCGATACCGATAGAGTGGCAAGGAGTGATCCAGCGAGCATAGTTGAAGGCTGCGAAGTATTGCCCTAGGTTTAGGCCTTGGCGGTGCGAGTATTGATCTCGGGCACCACCAGCAGCGATTGGGTTTGTTTGCTTATACATGGTTTGGCCGCCGCCAATATAGAAAGCAATGTTGATCGCGCTGCAATCATCGATATTATAGTTAATAGCGGCTTCTGGCAGCAGCAAGCATTGCAGATAGCCTCGCTTCTTACCATGTGAAGGTTGAAGCTGAACTTGACCACCAGCTAAAGCATTTGACCATGTGTACTGTCTAGGAGCGCTTAAGAGTTGTAAGCCAGCGTCCCAACGGTCTTCTACCCATACAGCACCGGCTGGGTTGAGTTCGCCGATGTAGGCATCCTGTGGAAGTGCCACAGCGACACCACCCATGCCTTTTGCTTTTGCACCCGGTCCTACGTCCCAAGTCCCTACACGTGCTTCCGCGTCATTCTGGCACACCAAAGCTAGTGTGGTCGCCAGACATAGTAACGATCCAAAAAATCTATTCATAAAAGGAACCTCCAAAACACAATTGTTTAGACCTAAAAAAACATAAGGCAGGATTTTTGTCTACTTTATTTGATATACATCAGCAATTCCCGCTAAAAAAATAAAGAGCCCCAGAATCAAGCGAGAGTGGGTAGCCCAGGGTGAGGAAACCCCGGTAGGGGTGACGCTGCCCTGGGAGTTAGCGGGAATTGTTGGATGTACGTTAAGATCGCTTAGCATCTAGATAGGTCCCTAGCATGTGCCAGAGATCCAAAAAGGTGGTCAAGTCTGCGATAGTAGGGCTATGAGCATGACGAACATAGTAAGCTGCTGTGGCAACGCCTGCCAGCAAAGAAGACTCAATAGGAAGACCATAGAGTAGTCCGTTACAGTATCCGGCATTGAAATGGTCCTGGCTACCTGTCGTAATTTTAGGTTCGGCGCAATAGATGCCTTCTACATTATAAGAACCTTCAGAGCTCGCTACAAGGGCAAAGCGCGTCGTATGCACGACAACTTGGTCAATACCAATGGCTTTGCGGATGGCACGTGCCATCATCGCTACCTGATCGGGTCCTGGACCAGGTGGAGAGCCGACTAACGCATGGTAGATTTGTTGTACTTCGCTGTGGTCTAGGGATAGGATGATTTGAAAAGCGGGTTGAAATAATGGAAGCAGTTGCAAGGCTTCGTTCACATCACTAGCGGTGCGCTTGGCTGTGTCTTTGAGGTCGACAAATAAGCGTCTTGGATTGTCTAAAGAGCGATGGGAACAGTGTGGAAGGATACGTTGCAACAAGCTTTTCCAAAGAGCGTTGGTGTTGGGAAGCATAGTCCAGTTGGCACTGACAAAGAGGTCACATTCATCAAAGTAAGCGGTTAGCTCATTCTCAGGTAGTTGAGCGATGAGGGCATCGTAGCTAACTTCAGCTAGCGATCCAATCTTTCCTAATAGAACTCTACCATCGGAAAATTCTAGAGCATCGGTGTGGCCACTAGGGCTCAGAGGAACTACGCGTAAACATCTACGTGCCATCGGTTGAAAGATGGGTTCAATAGCCCCTGGTTGGCCGATCGCTCCAGCAAAGACAACGCGATGGCCACCTTCGATAAGCGCTTGTGTAAACAGAGGGGCATTGCCACCTACGCGTGTTTCTAGTGGAACTAGTTCTAAATAGCAGCTTTTACCTGCGGCAGTAAGGATACGCTTGCCAAAGTCTGTGATGGTATGAAGTGGTTCAAACCTCTTAACGTCGAGACGCTGATCGACGACACGGACGATCGCATCGGTAAAGCCGTCGAACCCTACAAAACAAAGCGGCGGCTGACTGCGTTGAGTCAACCGCTCGTAGCGTTCCGTAAGTTCACGAGCCAGGGTGGCTTTACTAACCATCAATCGGTTAGAAATTAGGGGTGTACACGAGATTAGCCCCAGGTACTAGTTTGTGATTGCCGCCTACTTCATAGTGGGTATCGTTGACGAGCACTTTGAACTCTCCACGAACGAAGGGATGGTCTGTTTCCCATACCCACTCATCGCTCTTAATATTTTTTAACTTAACCCCTTTATTCCAAGTAAGTCCAGCGCCTTCACCTCTGAGGTAGAGACTGTTAGAAAATCCGACGTCGTATTTGACTGTGATGCGTGTTTTGCCTGGTGCTAATGATTTAGCAGCCTGTGACGAAGTGTGTTTACTCTCTGCAGCCCAAGACTTGGTAGGCGTTTTTGTCGTTCCGGCAATACTGCTATTTCTTTTGGTATCCATCGTAGATCTCCTTCGGCTGACTCTAGGCTTGTTGTATGGTTAGGTTTACTCTCTTGTCAACAAAAAAAGTACATATTCACCTATGGCACCATTCGTGCCCGGACCCGATTTGTGGACTCCGGGCACGCACACGAAAAAACTACCTATGAGCATATACTTGCTGTCTGCGCGTCAATTTTCTTGAGTATTAAGGAAGGAAGCGCTAATGTGCTAGGTTACGCATATATCCATAGTGTGTTTATCCACATCATTATAAGGGTTAGGACCAGCGATGCAGGACGCTCTCAAGTTGATTTTAGATATTCAAGATTTGGACATGCAGATGATTCGTCTGATGCGCCTGAAAAAGGAACGTCAGAAGGAACTCAGTAACATCGCCGCGATTAAAAAAGATCTACAGCGTAAGGTGTTGTTGAAAGAGAATGAGATTATTGAGATCAAAAAGACGATTCGTCTGGATGAAGGAGATGTCCAAGAAGTTGTTGACAATCTCAAAAAGCTCGAATCTCAGCAAGGTTCCATACGCAAAGTAGAAGAATTTAATGCTCTTAGCCATGAGATTTCAGGTCTCGAACGTGAGAAAACGGCCAAAGAACTGCGCCTGAGTGACCTGATCGATAAGCTGGCTGTCGAAGAAGATCTATTAAAGGGACTAAAGCAAAGCCTAGACCAAACGACAGTGAGTAGCAAGGAGCTAGAGGAAGAAATTCATCAAAGCCTCCACCATATTAATGAGGAAGGCAGCCAGCTGAAGAAGCAGCGCGACCCTCTCGTTAAGAATGCTGATTCAGAGATATTTCAGATTTATGAGCGCTTGCTACGCAATAAGAAGAGCAGGGTAGTGGTGCCTATTGAAAACCGTTCTTGCAGCGGATGCCATATCCTCTTAACAGCACAAGATGAGAATATGGTGCGCAAGGGCGAACGGCTCGTTTTCTGTGAACATTGCTCTCGCATCTTGTTCTGGTCTGAAAGTGAAATCATGGAAGGACGCGTGGCTCCACGCCAACGTCGTCGTCGCGCTGTAAAAGCGGGTTGAGTGTTTCTGGGAGGATAAGCAGTCGCTGCTATGGGCCTGTACGCAGGTCTATGGGAGAGGAAAGTCTGGACCTCGCAGGAGAGGATACCAGTGAAAGACTGGGGGCCGCAAGGCTACGGAAAGTGTAACAGAGAACATTCCGCTGACCACCTTTGGTTGGTTAGACAGGGTGAAATGCACGCCTTAGGGGCGCTGCCATACTTGGGGGAACCCAGGGTGTTATAAACCCTATCCGAGGCAAGACAACCGGAGCGTTATTCTGTTCTCCACAGAGCTCCAACAAGTCGCTTGAGGATCCCAGCGATGGGGACCCTAGACGAATGACTGCTCGTTGGGTTGCAGATTTTCTGCGGCTTGACTGACAAAATCCGGCTTATCGTTCTCCCAGAACTTTTTTATTTTTAATGAAGCCCTGTTGCGCTGAGCGCAAGCATGTGCACTTCTGATAGGAATTTATCACCACAGAGTGCACAGAGAACGCAGAGAGGGAATCGAAAAAAGATCTCTCATTTCCCTGTCTTTCCTCTGTGTCCTCTGTGCGCTCTGTGGTAATAAATTCTTAAATACTAGTAGTTAATTTTTATCGTTCATATCGTTATATCATTCCTATCGTTTTCTCAAGTCTTCTGCATACATAGCTTAATGCATATGGGCGCGGGCACGAAAAAGCTACCCCATGAACATACCTCTTTGTGTCTTAGCGCCTTTGTGTTTCAATTTGTCCTATTGCCGTAGATAGTTATGCATTATGACGTTACTTTTTAATATGGGGAGCGCACGCCTGGGGGAGCTCCACAGCTTCGTGCATACTTCTTTGGTAAAGGTGCGTATCGTGCGCTCAGCGAAGAGGCATTTCTAGCGGTTTAGGCCTTGAAAGAACTGTTCTCTTAAGGTGGGGTCGGTTTCGAAATCTCCCTTAAATACCTGTGTGAGAGCATTGCTCGCTTGGTCTTCAATGCCGCGTGCTACGACGCAGTCGTGCGTGGCGGAGATGGAGACGGCGACATGTTCTGTTCCGAGGATGATGGCTAGGCTATCGGCGATTTGCGCTGTCAACCGCTCCTGAAGTTGGGGGCGGCGTGCAAAATGGCGGACGATGCGTGTGATTTTGGATAGGCCGATTAGTTTGCGATTTGGAAGGTAGGCGACATGCGCTACTCCATGGATGGGGACAAAATGGTGTTCGCAGAAGCTGCAGAAGGTTGCTTTCACCATCACGATATTGCTGCGTTCGCTGTGTTGGTAACGATCTTCAATAATGGTGATCGGAGGGAAGTTTTTGGGATTGAGCCCTGAGAAAGCTTCCTGTACGTACATCTTAGCAACCCGATAGGGAGTTTTAGCGAGGGAGGGATCGGAGAGATCGAGTCCCAGCACTTCCATGATATCACGGAAACGGTCTGCGATGACCTCAATTTTTTCTTCATCAGTGAGCGCTAGGCGTTGAGGAGCCGTTGGTGAGCGGAACTGAGTGCGGATAGCGGCTTCCGGTATTGTGTGGGGGATTCCCACCTCTTCGTCTTCTTCTTGCTCAAGGATATCTACCATACGATCTCACTACAGGTTTGTTGCCTTCGTATTTCAGCTGCTGCGATGGCATAGGCGTTAGCCACGTTCAAGGAGTTTTTTCGCCCACATAAGGGGATATGAATCAGGTAATTTGCATGTTGTAGGCTGTTGTCAGAGCAACCATATTCCTCGTTGCCCACAACGAGAGTAAAAGATGAGGGGAAGATGCAGTCATGGATGCTGAGGGCTTCAGGTGCTGTCTCTAAACAGAATATCGGTGTCGGGAGTGTATTCAGAGGCGTTCCGTGGTGGCATTCAACCCACTGATCGCACTGCATGGCAGCATCCTGAACTTGCTTATGATTAACAAAAGCCATGCGTTCTGAAAAGTGTAATACGCCTAAGCGCATGGCTTCTGTTGTGCGTACGATGCTACCGATATTGTGAGCGGAACGGATGTTGTCCAGGTAGATAGCAACGGCAAGCGGTGGTGCGCCAATGGGGCGGTCCTGTTTACTGATAGTGGGCAATAAGCGATGTTCTTTGATACCTTGTGAGGTATGTTGGAGGTGGAAATGAAAGCGGTCTGCTATCAGCTTGGCAGTGGTGGGTGATGACAGCTGAGGCAGATCCAGCCATTCTTGTAGCTCGTTGTAGTGGTCGAGCGACGGAATGAGTTCTTTTCTAAGGGAATCATAAGCACGGCGCAACAGCTCACAACATTTTTTGTGCTGCCGTTCTGTTGGCAGTGTCAAAAACTTGGTTTTAGAAAAGGTCTGTTTTGTCCTATGGACGGCTGCACTCATGTCGCTTCTTTTACGCTTGGGTTTGGCGGCGAGCCAAATATTCGTCTAGCTTACCATCAAAGAAATGGATGCCGTCGGCTTCGAAGGCGATAATCTTGGTTGCTACGGTACCGACAAGGTCTCGGTCATGCGAAGCAAAGATGGCTGTTCCTTTATACTCGTTAAGTCCCCAGGCTAGAGCTGAAACGGCTTCCAAGTCTAGGTGGTTATTAGGCTCATCTAAAATAAGGAAGTTGTGTTCCGTCAGCATCATCGCAGCGATGATCAAGCGGGCAGTTTCACCTCCAGAGAGGGTTGCGACTTTCTTAAAGGCATCATCGCCAGAGAACAGCATCTTACCTAGGGCGCTGCGCACCTCTTGGTCATAGATGCCTTTTTTTTGTGATCTAAGCCATTCAAAGCAATCTTGTTCGCCTACTTTCGTCTTGTCGATGATTTCGGAGTGGTTTTGAGGAAAGTAACTTGTGAAGACTTGATGACCTAACTCTACCTTACCTGCTGTCGTTTGAGCAACGCCTGCTAGCAGACTTAGCAAGGTGGTTTTACCACGACCATTGTTACCGATTACGGCGATTTTGTCGCCGCGGTGTATCTCCAAGGAGAAGTCTTTGATGACTTCTAGATCGCCGTAGCTTTTGCCTAGATGTTCGACCTTCAATATCACTTTCCCCGGTTGCTTTTCGCATGGGATAAAACGGATATAGGGGCGTTGGATATTGGATTCTTTCAGCTGTTGTGGCTGGAGGCGGTCGATTTCACGGATGCGCGACTGCACCTGGCTAGCGCGGGTGCCAGCGCCGAAGCGTGCTACAAATTCCCGCAGCTTAGCAATTTTCTTCTCTTTAGATTTGGCTTCATCTTCTGCTCTAGAGCGAACAGCAGTTTTGGCCATCACCATGTCATCATAGTTGCCGGGATAGATGATGACTGTTTCATAGTCGATGTCAGCGATGTGCGTTGTGACAGCATTGAGGAAGTGGCGATCGTGGCTGACGACGATCAACACGCCCTTATAACTACGTAAAAAGCTCTCTAACCATCCAATGCTATCCATGTCAAGGTGGTTAGTAGGTTCGTCCAGAAGCAGGGCTTGGGGTTCACCGAAAAGAGCTTGGCATAGCAGAACTCTAAATTGCATATCGGTTGGAACTTCGCGCATCTTCTTTTCGAACATATCTTGAGAGAGGCCAATCCCTCCCAGGAGAACTTCGGCGTTAGATTCCGCTGAGTAACCATCTTCTTCGGCGACGATGCCTTCTAGTTCACCTAAGCGCATCCCGACATCGTCTGTCATCTCTACATCGTACAGCTTATCACGTTCTTGTAGTGCATCCCATAACCGCTTATTACCCATGATGACCACGTCGACCACGCGGAAGTCGCGGAACGCTTCGATGTTCTGACGCAGAATGCCTACACGGTCGGGGTGCACGACAGAGCCGGTAGTGGGTTCTTCGTAACCCATGATGATGCGCAACAATGTCGACTTGCCAGCTCCGTTAGGGCCCGTCAGACCGTAGCGGCAGCCAGCATTGAATGTGACTGTTACTCCTTCGAAGAGAGTGCGGCTGCCAAAACTTTTGGAAACTTCAGATAGGGTCAACATGGAATAAAACAACTACCATTTATGCATCAGGAATGACAACAAATATACCAGGTGATGACTTCCGAGACAAGAAATCTGTCAGCCCCAGCCATCTATGCTCTAGGATGTGAGCGCTTATAGGTTTTTTGTTTGAGTTTGGGGGAAACTTGTGTGTAGATCGTGGTGGCTGCCAGCGATCGATGACCGAGAATCAGCTGGATGGCTTTTAAATCCATGCCGTTTTCAAGCCAATGGGTGGCGATGGTATGGCGGATGGTATGAGGGGTGATATGAGCTTCCAATCCGCTGTTCTTGAGATATTTTTCGAAGCTTCGGTCTATCGACCGTACTGTTAGCCGCGTCCCCAATTTGTTTAAGAAGATAGCTTCAGGATCCTGTTGAGCCATGTGTGTTTCAAAGTCGTGATGTCTCTCTGGGTGGCTAAGATAAGCTTTGATCCAGGTGGCAGCATTTTGAGTGATGGGGATTACTCTTTCTTTCTTTCCTTTACCGCGGATACGAATTTGTAGGTTATCGGCATCAAAATCAACGCGGTTCATGGCTACTAACTCACTGATTCTAAGTCCTGAACTATAAAGTAGTTCCATGATTGTGCGGTCTCTAAAACCTAAGTAGTTGACGGTATTGGGTTGCTCTAGCAGCTTTTGTACTTGCTGGTATGACAGCGACACCGGTACGCGCCGGTCGATTTTTGGACTTTCTATTTCTTCTGTCGGGTTGTGTGTGATGAACTTTTCAGCTAAGGCATATCTAAAAAAAGTACGTAGGGAAGAGAGACGGCGTACGATCGTGCTTTTGTTGTGATCTTTAGAGGTAAGATCCGCGAGGAAGCGGCGAATGAATTTTTTATCGATATCTTCTATCTTGATCAGGGTATCTCTATCTTGAGAGCGCTCGCTGTAAGGAACATGATGGTCGATCTTAGGGGGCAGGTCTTCGGTCGCAATCTCGGGAAACTGCTGTGATTCGATAAAATTTTTTAAGGCGTTTAGATCGATCGCATAGTTACGGATGGTATGTTCTGAAGCATTTTTGACAACACGTAGGTGAGTCAAGAAATGGTAGCATGCCTTGATGAACATCGGGCCACCCTTATGTAATGGGATAGGTTTATATTCTTATTTAACGTTTTGGATGGCTTTAATCAAGTTATGATACATGTTCACCTATGTCACCATTCGTGCCCGCGCTCGTGTGCATTAAGCTAAACGACATTTTCACCACAGAGTGCACAGAGAACACAGAGAGGG
>CAMFKD010000031.1 GCA_945957095.1 uncultured Chlamydiae bacterium | reverse complement strand
TTGTGGAGGTAAAGCTACCTGTAAGCAATGCCGTGTTCAAGTGCTCGATGATGTCGCGCCAGCACTAGAAACCGACAAGGCTACCTTTTCCACACAAGAGGTGAAAGCGGGCTGGAGATTGTCCTGTCAGTGTAAGGTCAAGCAGGACATGCGCATCCTAGTAGACCCTCATGCATTAAGCGTTGAGAAATTTGAATGCACTGTGGTCGAGAACAGAAACGTTGCTACGTTTATCAAAGAACTCATAGTCGAAGCGCCTGTTGACATCCCTTATCGCTCTGGCGGATATCTGCAGTTCCATGTTCCTCCTTTCAAGACTAACACCACGGATTGGATGGAGAGCATGGAATCCATCTATTATCCCGACTGGGAGCGTTTTCATCTTTTTGGCAAAGAGATCGATTTTAGCCATCTACATAGCGAGGTGATCCGAGCCTATTCGATGGCCTCTTATCCCGCTGAAGGGCGCAAACTCATGTTCAACATCCGTATTGCCACGCCGCCGCTGGTCGCTGGTAAAGTAGCTGAAGATATCCCCTGGGGAATCTGTTCTTCTTATACCTTTGGGTTGAAGCCGGGGGATAAGGTGACACTATCTGGCCCTTATGGCGAGTCATTTATGAAAGAAGACGACCGCGAATTGGTCTTCTTGATTGGCGGTGCCGGATCATCCTTTGGTCGTAGCCATATCCTTCATCTCTTTAACACTGAGCACACGAAACGTAAGGTGTCGATGTGGTATGGGGCGCGTTCGCTTAAGGAGAATATCTACCAAGAGGAGTACGAAGAGTTAGAGCGCAAGCATCCCAACTTCAAGTATCACTTAGTCCTTTCCGAACCCTTGCCTGAAGACCTTGAAAAAGGATGGCCTAAGAACGATCCCCTTAAGACAGCCTTCCTCTTCAAAGCCTTTGAACAAGGTCAGCTCAAGTTGATGGATGAGCCCGAAGAATGCCTCTACTATGTCTGCGGACCCCCATTGCATAATAAGAGCGTCATGAAGCTCCTCGATGACTATGGCGTGCCACGCGACAGCATCGTCCTCGATGACTTTGGATCCTAGCGGAACCCCCGCTAGCTTAGAAAATTTCAACGAGAATCGCTCTGTGAGTGTACCTTAGTCAACTTTTCAGTTTGTTGAGGCATAGAGACGCGGGATTTCCTTAATCAGGTAAAAAGGAACTGTCAGGATATGACCACGAGAGGAAAGAGGTGCTAGGGAGAGATGCAAACCCCGAGAAATGTTCTTGATTTCTAGGAATTGTGCAAGAGATCTGAGATGGCCTTTTTGACCTGCTTTCACTTCAATTGGCACAATCTTTCCGGATAGATGGGTAATAAAATCAACCTCCGCGGAATTACCCTTTTTTTCTGTTTCCCAGAAATAAAGAGAGGGATCGGCATAGCAATCGGCATAAGCCAACCACTCTTGTCCGACGAATTGTTCGGCTAGTTCACCTGAATTTACTTGGTGGAAAGAAGTACTGCCGAAAAGAACGGGATCGATCTCTAGAGCTGTTTGTAGAAGGCCAATATCTAGGAAGAGAAGTTTGAATTTTTTCTCATTTATTTCAGCTTTAAGAGGCAATCCATTTGCCGAAGTAGCGTAAACGGGGATGATGAGTCCAGCCTGATGAAGCTTGTGAAGGGCGTTTTTGTATTCACGAGCTGGGTTTGTCGATTCCGGGTCGATCTTGCTGTAACGGAAGTGTTTAGCAACTAGAAATGGAGCTCTATTAAACAATTTTTGTAGATGTGCAAATTCATTTTTCTGACCATATTTGGCAAGATCAAGGCGATAGATATCGAGCAGGGCTCGGTGTTCTCTTTGGACTTCGACATAAGAGCGCGATGTGACATAAGACTTTACTGCCGCTGGCATCCCCCCGATTAGAAAATAGTCTCTTACAAATTGAAGTAAGTGTGTGTGAAATTCCTCTGGAATAGGCTTTCCTAAGTCACACTCTCCTAACAGCTCTTCCCACTGCCCTTGGCCAATTGCCTGGAGAAACTCTCGAAATGAGAGAGGTTTCATGTTCAGAAACCGCACTCTTCCTACCGGAAACGAAAGAGGCTCTTTTTCATTTTCCAGTACGAACTCAAGAAGGGAACCCGCTGCGATAACGTGGAGAGTGGGCAACTTTTCCTTAAAATAGCGAAGCGATCGGATGGCCTGAGGACAAAGCTGAATTTCGTCTAAAAAAAGCAGGGTAGTGCCGGGAATAATGACAACACCGTATAGGTAGCCCAGTTGTTTTAGGATGACCTCTACCTCTAGGGACTCAAAGCAAGCGATAGCTCTTGGGTTTTCTTCAAAGTTGATGGTGACCAACTGTTCAAAATTGGCTTTTCCAAATGCTTCAATGGTGTAGCTTTTTCCAACCTGCCTTGCTCCTCGGATGATGAGCGGAGTTCTCTCTCTCTTTTCCTTCCATAGAAGTAGCTCTTTTTCGACATCTCTTTTCATTGCTATGTCCTACTTTTGTACATTACTGTATCATTTTTGGCCATATTTTGATACAAATATGTCGTAAGATCGCTGATTTCTACGGAAATTTAAGCTGATTTGCGGATATCCATATCGGCAGGGAGGCTTCTTTGTTTTCCCTGGAGCATGGAAAACTGTCTGAGATAATAGCGGTGCATAGAAAGAACTTGTCTGAGGTGGTCGCCTTGTTCGGGGCTTTCACCTTTTAGACGACAGTAGTTGGCTGCGCGTTGCAGGATTTTGAGTCGGACAGCAATTGCCAATGTTTCTGCAGCCCAAAGTCGCTGTGGTGCGCTAGCGATATCATCAGGATCGACGACGACTTCGCCTGCTTCGAGCCAATGCAGCTGCTCGAGTAACTCTTTCATTTCCTGTTTAAGGCGAAGTCCTTCAGGTGATAGTTCTGTTAAAGTGGCTGGCTGTCCGGTTGCTGCGCTCACGGCAAACGCTTTGCCTAGTGATACAGCGCTGCTGAAGAAACGCTTGGTAGCACGCCACATACGTGCAAAGATTCCCGCATTTATCGCACTTTCCTCTTCGGGAACTTGTGGTACATCTCCAATGATATCGATCACGAGCGACCGAAAATCGATATCGCGTTGTGGTAAAGAATTTGATTCTTGTTTGCTTTCCATAACTCGAATAATATCAAATAGTTAAGAAATTTCTAAACAAAAACAAGATAGGGTGTAATAATATTTTTATTGATTTTATTTTGTACGCACTTTGGAAATAGCACGCGTTCACGGGCACGAAAAAGCTATCCCGTAAACGCGTACGATAAGAATCGGCTTGCTATCAGAGTACTTTGTGGTGGTTGGGCTGCCTGAGATTGTTGCCAATTGGGTATCCAGCGAACAGCCTTTAGAGGTAGGTGGAAAACTAAGTACTTTAGTTGACACCTACCAGCAAGACTTTGAAAGATATGCAAAGAAAAGTCAGCTTAAGTACCTTAACCTACTTCTACAGCACATTCCTCTGCAAATTGGGAAGAAGTTCAAATTTCAAGGGATTGGAGAATACCGAAAAAGAGAGCTAGCCCCTTGCCTTGAGTTGATGGAGAAGGCGCACATCATCCACATGATCTATCAGTTGAGGGAGGTAAAGAACGTGTCCAAGCTTTACTAGAATAGTATCAAGCAGAACATCTCTTTCGTGGCTTGCGTACGAATGCTGAATTCTGGATACTGCATTCCGACTACTGAATTTCTTCCAATGTCTTGCTTTACCTATGCATATTGTGTTGCGACAGATCAATCCGACCATTGGCGACTTAGCAGGTAATACTGCTAAGATTGTGAATGGCATTCAGGAAGGGCGTCGTCTTGGTGCTGAGCTGGTGCTGTTTTCTGAGCTAGCGTTGTGCGGGTATCCGCCCGAGGATTTTCTGCTATTGCCACATTTTTGCAACGCTTTGGAGGCAGAGTTACAGAAGGTAGTTGCGGCATCGAAGGGGATAGCGGTTGTCGTCGGGACGATACGACGTGCGCTCCCTGGGACTGGCCAGAAATTTCTGCATAACAGCGCTGCAGTCATCGTGGATGGGCGGCTGATCGGCTATCAAGATAAGGCTTTGCTGCCAACTTACGACGTCTTTGATGAGGCGCGTTACTTTGAGCCCGCGGAGAGTTACCGTGTGTGGGACATTGCCGGAAAGCGAGTCGTCATTACCATCTGTGAAGACATCTGGCAACATAGTGCTGCAGTGATCCACACGAGTTATCGCCGCGACCCTGTGAGGGAAGTGGCCATGCACAAACCCGATGTGTTACTGAATCTCTCTGCGTCGCCTTTTAGCGTAGCGCGCAGCGAAACGCGCTTGGCCTTATGTCGTGCGGTGGCGCAGACGCTACACTGCCCAGTCTTGCTCTGCAATCAGGTGGGGGGTAATGACAGCCTGATTTTTGATGGCAATAGCCTTTATCTTGATCGGGAAGGGCAGCTGATAGCACAAGCGGCGGCTTTCCGTGAAGACAGCCTCTTCATTGACACCGAAGTATCCGCGGTGCCCTTGGAGTGTCAATCTACCGAGCCCATCCGCGATTTACATGATGCGTTAGTGTTGGGGCTTCGCGACTATTTCGCTAAGCAAGGCTTTACGAAAGCATTGGTGGGCCTTTCGGGCGGTATTGATTCAGCCGTCGTGCTCTGCCTTGCGGCAAAAGCATTGGGAGCTGACCGGGTGCTAGCGGTGTCGATGCCTTCGCGCTACTCTTCTGAAGGAAGTGTCACCGATGCTAAGGCATTGGTCGACCATTTAGGGACCGGATGGCTTGAGGTACCTATTGAACGGCCATTTCAAAGCTATTTAGAACTATTGACACCTCATTTTCAAGGGTTGCCACCGGACACAACAGAAGAAAACCTGCAGGCGCGTATTCGAGGCATGATCTTGATGGCTCTCTCCAATAAATTTGGCTATATTGTATTGGCTACAGGGAACAAGAGTGAGATGGCTATGGGTTATGCTACCCTCTACGGAGACATGTGTGGGGGGTTGGGGGTCATCAATGACGTCACCAAGCGGCAGGTGTATGCCTTGGCAAACTGGATGAATCGCGATAGAGAAGTGATCCCTCACAGCACCATCGTCAAACCTCCTTCGGCGGAATTGCGCCCTAATCAGCTCGACAGTGACTCACTGCCTGACTACGCCATTGTCGATACTGTTCTGGAAGAGTATGTCGAAAACCATCGTTCAGTAGAGGACATTGTGTTGGCTTATGGCTACCCTATGGCTGTTGTCGACGATTTGGTGCGGCGTATCCACCGCAATGAGTATAAAAGGCGTCAGAGCGCTCCTGGTTTGCGTGTTAGCCAGAAAGCTTTTTCTATTGGCCGGCGCTTCCCTATTGTTCAGAAATGGGTGTGATGTGATAATCTTCAGCTACTTAACAAGAGGAAGTAGCACCTATGGCACAAGCAAGTACAAGCGACATCCGCCCCGGCATGAAGGTAGAGGTAGAGGGGCAGCCTTATAACATCATCTCTAACGACTTTGTGAAGCCAGGTAAAGGCCAGGCCTTTAACAGAATTAAGCTCAAAAACCTCATCACAGGCCGCACGATTGAGCGCACCTTTAAGTCCGGTGATAAGCTTGATTTGGCCGACGTCGAAGAGACCAAAAAGCGTATGCTATACCGCGAGCCCGATGGTGTTGTCTTCATGGACGACGAGTCCTTCGACCAGATCAAATTGCCCAATGAGAATATCGGGGAAACAGACCAGTGGCTACTTGAAGATCAGCTGTATGAGATGGTCTTCTACAAGGGAGCCGCGATCAGTGTCGAGCCACCGACCTTTATGGAGCTACGCATCACGCAGACAGACCCAGGCGCTCGCGGTGATACGGCTTCCGGTCGCGTTCTTAAACCCGCAACACTCGAAACCGGTGCTAAGATCCAGGTGCCTATTTTTGTCGAAGAAGGGGAGCTCATCAAAGTGGATACACGCACGGGCGAATACGTCTCTCGTGTGTCTTAGACCGTTATGTCGCGCTTATCTCGTCTTAAAGATCGTGCACAGATGCTTGCGGCGGCTCGAGCCTTCTTTTCTGCTAGGGGTGTCTTAGAGGTCGATGTCCCTATCATGGGTCGCGGCGCCGCCATCGATGTTAACATCGACCTCATTCCAGCTATCTACAGCAAAACCGATCGCTACTATTTGCATAGCTCTCCAGAATATGGCATGAAGCGGCTTCTTGCTGAGGGCATGGGTGATATCTATCAGCTGTCTCACGTATTTCGAGATGGAGAAACCGGTTCCAGGCATAATCCAGAATTTACGATGGCGGAGTGGTATCGCATTGGCATTTCGTTCGAAGAGATGGCGGCAGAAACGGTGGACTTTGCTAGGCTGTTCCTTGGGGATCTCCCTAGCGACACCATCAGCTATCGCGAGGCCATTCAACGCTATACTGGTATCGACTATGTTAAGGCTACCGATGACGATCTGAGGCGTTACTTGGCTACTTTAGGTACTGAGGATCGAGAAGCAGATAGAGATGCGTTACTAAATTACATCATAGGCATCGCTGTGGAGCCCCATCTAGGCCAAGACAGCCTCACGGTATTAGCCTACTATCCAGCGACTCAGGCGGCGCTGGCTATGATACAGCAGCGTGGCGACGAGCCTGTCGCTGAGCGTTTTGAGCTCTATCATCGCGGTGTAGAGCTAGCTAATGGCTATCATGAACTGACAGACCCTGCTGAGCAGCGCCGCCGTTTCTTCCAAGACAACGAAGAACGGGCTGCTAAAGGTAAGGAGCGTTTGCCTATCGATGAGCGTTTCTTAGAGGCGCTGCAGCGCGGGCTTCCCGATTGCTGTGGAGTCGCTGTAGGGTTTGACCGCCTGATGATGCTCAGACATCAAGCAGTTAGCTTGTCCGATGTGATCCCTTTCGCATGGTAATATTTGTTGATAATCGCTATGGTCCATGTTCATAGTCAACAGGAGATAGCGATGTGGTTTCGTGAGTTTCAGGACTACCCCAACGACACAACATTGAAGAAGGCTAAGGTCGAGCCAAGCAAAGGTATCATTGGCTGTGAAATGCACGAACGCGCGGGGTGGGGGATCCCTCATCATCGGTACCGCAAGCCGCGTAAAGGTTTGATTTCCAGGTTGCTTGATCATGTTTTCAGCAGTGCCAAAGGGAATGATCATGGCAAACATCCGCACTAGAGGCTCCCACACCTGGGATATTTGCATCCACTACCACCGCTGTCCAGCTTGCCAAGCGATTCAAGAAAGCCGTGAAGATTACCGCTATCAACTCGGGAAGTATGTCAAAGATCTTGAATGTCCTACATGTCATCATCACTATACGGTTGTGAAGCGTAGCCGTTCAACCTTCGGTCCGATCTTCGGGCCTTGATGAAGAGAGAGTGTTATGGATCAGGTAGAGCAAGAACGTGAAGAGCAAAAACTGTTACAGGAAGAAAGGATCGCTCGTGATACGTTAGAACGTTATGGTGGTTCCGACTACCACGACTATCAGCCCTATGTTTTGCTCACTAACTTTCCTCATTATGTGCACTATTTCGCTGAGACACGCAAAGTCCCCGTGCATGAAGGATCGATGTTTAAAGTGGCGCATAGCCCTCAGGAAAATGTCTCGATCTTAGATTTCAAGATTGGGTCGCCTGCAGCTGCATTGGTGATCGATCTTTGTGCCTATCTACCCATCGTTGCCACCTGTGTGTTAGGGATGTGTGGAGCCCTTAGACGCGACTATCAAGTGGGAGATTACTTTGTTCCTGTCGCTAGTATCCGTGGCGAGGGAACATCAGATTTCTATTTTTCTCCTGAAGTACCATCTTTAGCTAATTTTGTCGTTCAAAAGATGGTCACTAACGTTATGGAAGAAGCTGCAGTGCGCTACCACATCGGTATCACGCATACGACGAATAAGCGCTTTTGGGAATTCAACGAGGATTTCAAAAAGCGCCTTCACCACAATCGTGCACAAGCTATCGAAATGGAGTGTGCTACGCTATTTATGGCGGGTTATCACCACAAGTTGCCAGTCGGAGCTTTGCTCCTCATCTCTGATCTACCTCTCAACCCAGATGGCGTCAAGACAAAGAAACAATCAGAGCGGCTTTTCCGAGACTACACCGGAGAGCATGTCGAATATGGCGTCAAGATCATGCATTCTACTGCGGAACATATCAAGAAAAGCCCTAAAGGCCTTTTCCGCGGCAATCGTCGGCGCTTTTCCGGCATGTGAGAAGTAACGATTACCAGCAATTCCCGCTAAAATTTTACCACAAAGTGCACAGAGAACACAGAGAGAGAAGTGGAAAAAATCTCCCATCCTCTCGCCTTTTCTCTGTGTTCTCAGTACGCTCTGTGGTAATAATTTTCTAAAATTAGTGTTTAACGGGAATTCCGAATCTTGACGATCTCTTGGCACAGCTGATCGTGGATCTGTCCATTGGTGGCAAGGATACGCCCTGAATAAACATCCAGATCACCTTGGTCGTAATCGGTAATCTTACCACCCGCTTCTTCGACTATAATAGCACCAGCAGCTATATCCCATGTCTTGATTCCTTGCTCCCAATAACCCTCTAGACGCCCAGATGCTACATAGGATAGGTCGATAGCCGCGGAGCCTGCTCGGCGTACTCCCTGGCTGATGTGTGTGATGTGGCAGAATTCGGCGTAGTTGGTGTCTGGATTGCGCTGGCGATCATACGCAAAGCCTGTAGCTAGCAAGCTTTTGTTAAGAGAGGAGGCATCAGAGACATGGATGGTTTCTCCATTGAGGGTCGCACCTTGACCCTGAGCGGCTTGAAAAAGCTCATTCAGAATAGGATTGTACACCACACCGACGATAGGTCTGCCTTGGTGCACGAGTCCAACAGATACTGCGACGAAAGGGTAACCATGGGTATAGTTCGTCGTGCCATCAAGAGGGTCTACTGCCCACAGAAATTCGCCGTTTTGTTTTCGTTGTAAACCGCTCTCCTCGCCAAGAAAATCATGATCAGGACATTCCTCCTGCAGTATCGCGAAGATGCGCTCCTCCGATTCTCGGTCTGCTTCCGTAACGAGATCGCCACTGTCTACTTTATGCTGAACGTGTTGGATTTTTCCCCAATAGTGTCGGAGAACTTCTCCCCCTTCTAGGGCAGCTTGCGTTGCCACTGCCAAATAACGCTTAAGGTCTGTTGTGGTCATTGCTTTATCTAACCATCTTTGATTTGTTTTTGATGCTTATGTAACACCGAGCGTACGAGAGTTTGGTCGACATGCGTGCAGTAGTTGCCGTCGAATGCAACGCACGATCCTATGCGTTGCAATAGAACAAACCGAGGGAGTCCTTTGAGAGATTTTTTATCGAGTATCATGGCGTCGAGGATCTGTTCTACTGAAACCTGTTTTGGTAGATGCAGCGGTACTTGATAGCGGGATAGCACGCGGTGGATCTGTTGCAGAGACTCTGGACTAAGGCTGCCATGGGCGACTGACAGCTCGCCTTCGATCAGCATGCCGATGGCGACAGCTTCACCATGCGACATTGAGTAGTGGGAGGCTTTTTCTAAAGCATGGCCGATGGTATGGCCAAAGTTTAGGAGGCGCCTCTTTCCGTTTTCTTGTTCATCCTCTTGAACGATCTCTTTTTTGATATGGCAGCTAACGTAGATAGCTTCTTCCAGCACTGTTGGGTCTAAAGCTAGGAATGCGTCTGCATGTTCTTCTAACCAGTCGACATAGGCAGCATCAGCGATCACACCATGTTTGATCATTTCCACGGCACCATTGATGAGTTCACGTTGTGGCAAGGATGACAGCGTGGAGAGGTCGATGACAACCTTTTGCGGTTGGTAGATACAACCGATCAAATTTTTACCTTGAGGGGTGTTGACACCGGTTTTGCCGCCGATGCTAGCGTCGACCATACCTAACAGTGATGTCGGCGCCATGACGAGCGGAATGCCCCGGCAATAGGTCGCAGCAACATAGCCGCCGATATCAGTCGCAACGCCACCTCCTAAGGCTATAAGACAGGTATCGCGCCCCAAACCATTACTCAAGAGCTGATCTTCGAGCCTCTGTTTGGTGTCTCGGGTTTTATGCGTTTCACCATGGGGGAAGGTGAAGAGATGGGTTGTTAATCCTGCTTTCGCTAGCGATTGCTGCAATAGTTGGCCGTATAGGGATGCTACTTGATCATCACTGATGATGACCACGCGTGAGCTTAACGTGGCTACGAAAGAGGCCAGATGTTTGAGCAGACCGTTACCGATGTCGATAGCATAGGTGCCGGTGCGGCTGGGTAGTGAGCAGGTTAGCGTTTGTGTCATTGTCTCGCGCACCTATTTAGCAGTAGGGCATCGGCTAGCACGATAGCTACCATTGCTTCGACAATAGGGACAGCGCGGATAGCGACACAGGGATCGTGTCGCGAGCCTACTGGTAGCTGAAAGGAGGCGCTCTCACCTGTCGTGGTGACGGTTTGCTGCGGTTTCATGATACTGGAAGTGGGTTTGAAGGCTACCCTTCCAACGATAGGCATCCCTGTTGTGATGCCTCCTAAGATGCCTCCAGCATAATTTGTGGTTGTTTTGACATCATCGCTGTCGCTGATAAAGGGATCATTATGTTCTGATCCTGGCATCGTCACAGAGCCGAATCCAGATCCTATCTCAAAGCCTTTACTTGCCGGTAAGGACATCATAGCAAAGGCTAGGTTAGCTTCTAGCTTTTGATAGATCGGATCTCCGAGGCCAGCAGGTACTGACAGAGCCATAAACTCGACAACGCCACCTAGGGAATCACCTTCCGTTTTTGCCTTTTCGATCAACGCCGTCATGGTTGCTGTGGCATCAGCATCAGGGCAAAAAAGAGGACTGTCATAGGTGAGTGTGTGGAGTGTATCGAAACGACTTGCCGCGATGGTAGCTTCTATGGTGCTGATCTGTTTGATATAGGCAAGGACTTGTATGCTATGGTGTTCTAACAGCTTCTTGGCAATGGCACCTGCAGCTACTCGACCCGCCGTCTCGCGTGCCGAAGAGCGCCCTCCGCCGCGGTAGTCGAAGATCCCATACTTTTCCAGATAGGTGTAATTGGCATGGCCAGGCCGCAGCATGCTTTTGATAGGTTCATATTTACTGGAATCAGCGTCGCGGTTAGGGATGAGGATGCCGATGGGAGTGCCTGTTGTCTTACCTTCAAAAACACCAGAGAGAATTTCTGCTTTGTCTGATTCAGTCCTAGGAGAAGTATAGGGATTGCGGCCAGGCGCACGGAGGGCTAGCGCTGCGTTGATGTCTGCGTCAGTAATGGCAATGCCGGCTGGGCAGCCGTCGATGACGACACCAATGGCTTTGCCATGCGATTCGCCCCAAGTCGTAAATTTGAAGACATTGCCAAAAGAGTTACTCGCCATTTGCTACCTCTTTGATATCTGCTCCCAAACCCTGAAAATCGCGCAGGAAGCTTGGAAAAGTCTTTGCTACACAGGCAACAGATGATATCACGGTTTCGCCTTCCGCGCCTAGCCCAGCGATTGCCAATGACATGGCCATGCGGTGGTCATGATGTGAATGTACATGAGTGCCTCTTAGGCGGGAACGGCGGATGATGAGTCCATCTTCGAGCTCTGTGATATCAGCACCCATCTTTCGCAATTCCTCTGCAATACAGGCAATGCGGTTACACTCTTTTTGCTTGGCGACAGCACCGTTGTAAATATGCGTTTCACCTTCGGCATAGCATGCCACAACGGCTAAGATGACGATGCCATCGACAAAGTCATTGATATCGACAGCAAGGCCTTGCAAAGAGCCGCCTTTCCGCACGGATAAAGTGTTGGATTTGCTATCAATCTCAATATTAGCTCCCATGCGCTGAAAGACCCGGATCAACTCCTTGTCACCTTGTAGATCGTCCATATCGATATTGTGCAGAGTTAACTCTGATCGCGTCACTAAAGCAGCGGCGATCGGGAAGGCTGCTGAGCTGAGGTCTCCAGGAACCGTGTAGTCAAAGCCGTTATAGCGACTGCGACCTGCTAGGCTATAGTGGGAGAAACTGTTGTTTTTATAGAGAATACCTAGGCGATCTAGCCAGCTTAACGTCAGCGAGATCCAAGGCTTTTCTCCTGGGTCTACCACGTCGATTTCTATAGGTCCTGAAGCGAAAGATGCCGCAATCAGCAACGCAGACACATGCTGTGAGTCTTGTCCATAGACCCTTGTTTGCCCGGCCTTTAATGGACCTTGGATGATGATGGGAGCATAGTCATCGCCTCGCATCGATACGGCTGAGACGCCTAGCTGGGATAGACCTTCCAGTAGTGGCTTCATAGGTCTTTGGTGGCGGATAGAGTGATCTCCTGTGATTACCACAGGATGCTGTGCTAAGGCGCCAATCGCCGCGCAGAAGCGCAGCACAATGCCGGAGTTGCCTGCATCGATCACATCTTCCGTATGGTGTATCTTCCCCCCAACTCCTGTTATCGTCAGATGGTTGGCACATTCCTCGATCTTGGCACCGAAGAGGCGGCAGGCTTTGATCATTGCAAGGGTATCTGTAGAAGGAAGAGGATAGCGGACGATACTATTTCCGCTGGCCATAGAGGCAAATAGTATCGCTCTCAGTGTATGAGATTTGGAGGTAGGAACAGCAATTACCCCTTTTAGGGATGAGCTTCTAGTGACGTATTGAGCCATGATCTCCCTTCTAGGTAGTGTATAAACTGTTCTAAATGGTGTGCAATCGCTTGATTGTTTTTGTCCAGAATATCTTCACGTAGCTGAGGGTTGCTGTGGGCTAGACGTGTGAAACCTTCAAAACCCGGACCTGCTACCTTGACACTGTCTGGTGCTACAACTTTGACGAAGTCAAAAAACGCTGTTGCTAATAGGGCTGGTAGGTGTGACACCAATGCTACCTGTTCATCGTGGCAGGTTGCTGTCAGATGAATCGGTTCTCCGCCTAAGAATAGGATGAGTTGCTCTACTTTGCTAAGAGCATCAGGAGTCTGATGGGCATGCGGTGTGATGATCCAGGGTCTGTTCACGAACAGTGTCGCTTGACTATTGACAAACCCATTCTTTTCACGGCCTGCCATGGGGTGTGTGCCTACAAACTCAAAGCCTTCGCAATTGAGTTTAGAGAAAGCATCCACAATGAAACCTTTGACGCTGCTGATATCGATGACGAGGCGCTTTTGATTGGCAGGAGTACAATGCTTAATAGCTTTTGCTATCTCTATCGTCTTGGATAGTGGGCAGGCAAGAACCAACAGCTCGCAGCTAGTGACTAAGCTTTCAAGGTTGTCGTGCAAGCAATCTATCCATTTCCCCTCCAGTGCTAACAACGCGTCGGAACCATAGGCTAATCCATGCAGGGTCACGGATGGATCCTTGCTTCTGATGCTCTTGCAGAGTGAGCCACCCATCAAGCCCAAACCGATGATTCCAATCGAACGAAAGGGTTGGCTTCCGTATCGGTGGAAGTGCTGTGTCACGCGTGCTTCCTTGATGATCTCACGGTATAGGCCTCCAATATGCTCTTTGAGCACAGGATGCTGCACAGCAGCCTCCACGCCATCGAGCACCTTCTGCTCACGGTTTGAGTCGAGAACGGCCTGTTGACATGCGCGTTTGATGTTGCCCACTTCATCAGCAATCTTCATACGTTCGTTGAGGAGCGAGGCGATTTGCCCGTCTAGCCAGTCGATGCGGTCGCGCAACTGTTTCAGTCTATCCGTCATGTTGCGCCTCCGTTTTGTGTCTCATTGTAGGCGTTACCGCGTATGCTCTGCAATAGAGTTCTCAATTGGCTGGGGTTGAGCTGTTGTTTGGCATCCGTCTTGGCCTGGTCAGGGGCGTGGTGCATCTCCACAAGACAACCATCAAATGGGTAGGCCGTCGCCATGCGGCATACCTCTATCACATTGTTTCGTGTGCCTCCGATATGCGATGGATCAAGGAGCATCCGCAACCCGCTCTTTTCTTTGACGCGCATGGCCATCTCGAAGTCGGGTAGGTTGCGGTAGCCTTATTTTCCTATCCTTCCCCTGTGTTCTCTGTGCACTCTGCTATGTGAGTTGTCAATCGCTTTAGCTTGAATTT